>CAZOMI010000030.1:0-31333 GCA_964580925.1 uncultured Methyloversatilis sp. | reverse complement strand
TGTCGCGCACCGCCAGACCGCTGGGGAACGGCCCGAAGTAGCGCGACTTCTTTTCAAACGCGCCGCGGTGATGGAAGAGCCGGGGAAACTCGCCACCGGACAGGCCGATGTAGGGATAGGACTTGTCGTCGCGGAACAGGATGTTGTATTTCGGCGTGAGCTTCTTGATCAGCGTGTTTTCGAGGATCAGCGCCTCGGCTTCCGAACGCGTCGCCGTGGTTTCCATGGCGGCGACCTGCTGCAGCATCAGGACGATGCGCGGACTGTGGCCGGCCTTCTGGAAGTAGGAGGACACCCGCTTCCTGAGGTTTTTCGCCTTGCCGACATACAGCACGGCGCCATCCGCCGCCAGCATGCGATAGACGCCTGGCGCCTCGGTCAGCGTGGCAAGGAAGGCTTTGCTGTCAAATTTGGCTTCAGGCATAAAAAGTCGGCGTGACCTCGGGGAATCCCTTTTTCGGGACTGGCAGGACGGCGTGTGGCAAGGTCGGGATAGGATAGTGCCATGACCCGAATTTCCTGCGACATTTTCTGTGCCGTAATCGACAATCTCGGCGATGCCGGCGTCTGCTGGCGCCTGGCGCGACAACTGGCACGCGAGCATGGCTGGCGCGTCCGCTTGATCATCGACGATCCCTCCCCGCTGGAGAAACTGGCACCCGACCGCCAGTCGATTCCCGTCGAAGTGCTGCACTGGCAAGGCGACCTGCCGGCAATCCGGCCGGCCGATGTCGTGATCGAAGCCTTTGCCTGCGAGTTGCCGGCTGGCTACCTGGCGGCCATGGCCGCCCTGCCCCGGCCGCCGCTATGGCTGAATCTGGAATATCTCTCCATAGAGGACTGGGGGGTCGGCTGCCATGGCCTGCCCTCGCCGCATCCCCGCTTGCCGCTGACCAAATATTTTTTCTTTCCCGGTTTCACCCCCGGCACGGGGGGATTGCTGCGCGAACGCGATTTCGCCGCGCATTGCGCCGTTCCAGCAGAGCCGACTTTCACTGAAACCCTCGAAATATCGCTGTTCTGTTACAACAACCCGGCATTGCCGGCCCTGTTGAAAACCTGGCGCGACGGCAACGAGCCAGTGCGCTGCAAGGTTGCCGACGGCCTGCCCCGCCAGCAGGTCGAAAACTGGCTGGGCGAACCCTTCCCCTCCGGCTGCCGGCACACCCGTGGCGCGCTCGAACTGCAAGCCCAACCGTTTCTGCCGCAGGACGGATACGACCAACTACTGGCTGCCAGCCAGCTCAATTTCGTGCGTGGCGAGGATTCACTGGTGCGCGCCCAGTGGGTAGAGCGTCCCTTTGTCTGGCAGGCCTACCCACAGGTCAATGGCGCACACCACGCCAAGCTCGATGCCTTGCTGGATTGTTACTGCAGCGCGCTCGATGCACCGAGCACGGCAGCTACCCGCGCCTTCTGGCGGGCATGGAACGGTCATGGCGAGATTGCCTCCTGTTGGGCGGCATTCCGCACTGCCTTGCCGGCCCTTGCGACACATGCCCCAGCGTGGGCTCGGCAGATCGCGGCACACGGCGATCTTGCAACAAATCTGGTCAAATTCAACCAGTCAAAGCTATAATGCTGGGTTTCCCTTTTCAGCTCCCAATTCATTATGAAAACAGCACAAGAACTCCGCGTCGGCAACGTCATCATGGTCGGCAACGATCCGCTCGTCGTCCAGAAGGCCGAATACAACAAAGGTGGCCGCAGCTCTGCTGTCGTCAAGTTCAAGTTCAAGAACCTGCTCACCGATGCCCCGTCCGAGGCCATCTACAAAGCCGACGACAAGTTCGAGCAGGTTGTGCCCGAGCGCAAGGAGTGCACCTACTCCTACTTCGCCGACCCGCTGTACGTCTTCATGGACGCCGAATACCACCAGTATGAGGTCGAAGCAGAGAACATGGCCGATGCCATTCCCTACCTCGAGGACGGCATGGCCGTTGAAGTCGTGTTCTTCGAAGACAAGGCGATTTCGGTCGAGATGCCCAACAGCGTGGTGCGCGAGGTTGAATACACTGAACCGGCCGTCAAAGGCGACACTTCCGGCAAGGTGCTCAAGCCGGCCAGGATCAAGCCCTCCGGCCTGGAAGTGATGGTGCCGATCTTTGTTGCCACTGGCGACAAGATCGAAATCGACACCCGTACCGGCGAATACAAGAACCGCGTCAAGTAAACCGCCGTCCCGCCAGCGCCGACTTTTGCGGGGCGGGTGGCTTCCAGTTCCGATCTCCTCCGCCATCGTATTGACTTGCGCCGCGAGGCCAAGGATACTCAATACATACTGCATGAAATGTTCATGCCTTGATAACGACTTGGCCAGCCAGGCCGAGTCTCGCCGCCGAGGAACCTCATGAAGACGATCAAAGAAATCCTGGCAGGGAAGACGAAGCCGATTGCCACGCTGGGTCCGGGCAACTCGGTGCAAGACGCCATAGACATGATGTTGGCGCGCGATATCGGCGCCGTCCTGATTGTTGATGGCACCAAGCTGGTTGGCATCTTCACCGAACGCGACTGCCTGCACAAAGTCACCGCACCCGGGCTCAACCCGCGTGAAGTTCCCATGCAGCAGGTCATGACCGCGAAAGTGCGCTTCGTCACGCCCGATCTGGAAGTGTCTCAGGGGCTGGCGCTGATGACCGAGCGCTTCTTCCGCCACCTGCCGGTGCTCGACGAACAGCAGAATCTGCTCGGCATCGTTTCGATCGGCGACCTCGTCAAGGCGAAGATCTCCGAGCAGGAATTCATCATCGACCAGCTGGAGCGCTACATCGCCACCTGACCAGCGCCGGGAAACTCAAGCCGGCTTGCGACAGGCTTCCCGGCCAGCGATACATAGCGGCAGCGTATCGATTGGACCAATGGCATCGAGCGGTAGCAGTCGGGCAATCCTTGCACTGCGTACCGGATCAAGTTCGGGCTGCCAGCCCTGCAAGAGTTCCGCAACGCTATCGGGCTGGTTGCACACCAGCAACATGTCGCAGCCCGCCGCCCAGGCCGCCTGCGCGCGGTCGACTATTCCGCCAGCCACGCTCGCACCTTCCATCGACAGGTCATCGCTGAAAATTACGCCGGTATGGCCGAACTCGTCGCGCAGCCTGTCGATCCAGATGGGTGAAAACCCGGCGGGACGCTGGTCGATCCGCGGAAAGATCACATGCGCGGGCATCACGGCATCAAGCCTTAATTCCCGGTAGGGCAGCAGGTCGTCAGCCATTTCGGCATACGTCCGCTCATCGACCGGAATGGCCAGATGGGAGTCTGCCGTTACATGGCCATGCCCGGGAAAATGCTTGCCGCAACAAGCCATGCCCGCCGCGCGCAAGCCTTCGATCAGGGCACCGGCCAGTACGATCACCGCCTGCGGCGAACGATGGAAGGCGCGGTCGCCGATCACGCCACTGATCCCGTAATCGAGATCCAGCACGGGGGTGAATGACAGATCGACACCACAGGCCCGCAGTTCCGCCGCCAAAGTGAAACCAATCGCCCGCGCGCCAACGGTCGCAGCAGCGGCATCGCGGTCCCACCACTCGCCCAGCTTGCGCATCGGGGGCAGGCGCGTGAAGCCGGCACGGCAACGCTGCACCCTGCCCCCCTCATGGTCGATGGCGATCAGCAATGGTGGCGTACGCACCGCCCGAATTTCCCCGCACAAGGCGGTCAGTTGCACCGGATCCTGGAAATTACGGGAAAACAGGATGACGCCGCCCACCAGTGGATGACGCAAACGCTCCTTTTCCGGATCGCTCATGGCCGTTCCGGCCAGGTCAATCATCAACGGGCCATAGGGAGATGCGCTCACGGCTGCTCCGCCAATTGTTCGACGACGACGAAAGCCAGCGCCTGACCTGCTTCGTCGCTGAGCGACAGATGGGTGACCAGCCGACGCTCCCGCAGCCAGTCGGCCAGTTCTGCCGCAAAGGCAAACGCGGGTTTGCCCTGGGCATCATGCGTCACGGCTATCGCGGGCAGCAAAACCGGGCTGCGAATTCCCGTACCCAAGGCCTTGCCAAGCGCTTCCTTGGCGGCAAAACGTTTGGCCAGGAATCGCCCGGGCTCGGGGTACGTCCGGCACGCGTCCCGCTCTTCGGGCGCCAGCATTTTCTCGATGGCCCGCTCGCCGTGGCTCTGCCAAAGTGCCTGGGTGCGCTCGATGGCCACCAGATCGGTGCCGATGCCAAAAATCATCAGTTGGCGGGTGCAGCTTCTCTCATCAGCCGCTTCATCTCGCGCACCGCCTCGCGCAAGCCGACGAACACGGCACGACTGACGATGGCATGGCCGATATGCAATTCGCTGACACCGGCAAGACCGGCAACATGCTGCACGTTATGGAAATTGAGGGCGTGACCGGCATTGAAACGCATGCCACGCTCGATGATCGCCGCACCGGCATTGGCGATCTTGGCCAGTTCGGCCCGCGCCGGAACGCTGGCAATGTCGCGACCACCGTCATGAAAAGCATGGGCATACGGCCCGGTATGTATTTCGCATGCCCGGGCCCTGACCTGCGCGGCAGCCTCGACCTGTCGCAGGTCGGCGTCGATGAACAGGCTGACGTAAATTCCGGCATCCTGCAGCTTGCGCACCACATCGCCGAGCCGACTCTTCTGTCCGGCCACATCGAGACCACCCTCGGTGGTCACTTCATGACGTCCTTCCGGAACCAGGGTCACCATTTCGGGCTTGAGCTGACAGGCAATGCCGATCATCTCCTCGGTTGCCGCCATCTCCAGGTTGAGTTTGACCTGCACGCTGGCACGCAACAATTGGACATCCCGGTCGATGATGTGGCGGCGGTCTTCGCGCAAATGCACGGTGATGGCGTCAGCGCCGCCCAGATGCGCTTCGGCGGCAGCCCAGACCGGATCGGGTTCATAGGTCCGCCGCGCCTGGCGCAATGTCGCCACATGGTCGATATTCACTCCCAGATCAATCATTTCCCACCCATCCCTTCGTCTATCCTTTTAGTTTTGGTATTTACCCCACTGACGCGGGCGGTAGCCTACTCTGAAATACCGGGTCAAACATCCTGCAATTCGATAAAAACCCGTCGCGTCTGCAGCACCTGTCCACTCAGGTAATGCGTCAACAAATGGCGCATCAACTGCTTGCACTCCGACAGGGTGCGCGGATCGGCATAATTGTTTGCGGCCATGTCGAGCAGGGTTTTTCCCGACATGACAAGCCCTGCGCCGCCGGGTTCGGCCCGTTCGGCCAAAACGGCGCCACGCTCGATCTGGTAGTGATAACGGGCTGTTGCTTGGACCACTGCACCCTCGGCATCCCGCTCCAGCGTCAGTCCGTAGCCCAACTCGGCCAACAACGCCGTTTCAAAGCGACGCAGTTCCGCTGCTTCGGTTGCCCCTTCCGACAGCGCCTGCAAGGCTGCGGCATATGCATCGTAGAGCGCTGCATGCGCATCTTCGCGCGGCAGCAATTTCAACAGCAACTCATTCAGGTAGTAACCGAGCAACAATCCCTTGCCCTTGAGAAACGGGATGCCACCCAGCCATTCGGCTTTGGCCAGTGTTTTCACCTCACCACTGCCGAACCAGCCCAGTTCAAGGGGCTGGAAGGCCAGCAAGACACCGCGCAACGCCGAGCGCGGCCGGCGCGCACCACGCGCCAGCAGGGCCAGCCGGCCATGGTCACGCGCAAACATTTCGATGATCAGGCTGGTTTCGCTGAAGGGGTAGGCGTGCAGCACAAAGGCAGCTGCGCCATCAATGCGCTGACGCACCGCAGTCACTCATAGCCGAGACTTTTTAACGCGCGCTCGTCGTCAGCCCAACCGCCCTTGACCTTGACCCAGGTTTCCAGCCAGACCTTGCCGCCGAACAAGCGTTCCATGTCCTTGCGCGCATCGCTGGCTACCCGTTTCATGCGTTCGCCACCCTTGCCGATGACGATCGCCTTGTGCGCGTCCCGGTCGACGATGATCGCGGCGTGAATGCGCCTGACACCACCTTCACCCTCTTCGATTTCGAAGCGTTCGATTTCGACGGCGATGCCATACGGCAACTCCTCGCCCAAATTGCGGAACAGCTTTTCGCGCAACAATTCCGCGGCCAGAAAGCGCTCCGAGCGGTCAGTCAGGTCATCGCGATCAAAGATCGGTGCTGCTTCCGGCAAGTAACGCGCGGCCACTTGCAGCAATGTGTCAAGATTGTCACCCCGCTCGGCACTGGTTGGCACAATTTCGCTGAAAGCATGCTGTTCGGCAAGCATCGCCATGAAGGGCAGCAGGGCGTTCTTGTCGGTCATACGGTCAATCTTGCTGATTACCAGCACCACGGGGATATTAGCTGGCAGGCGGGCGAGCACTGCCCGATCTTCGGCGCGCCAGCGGTTGGCCTCGATAACGAACAGGATCACATCAATATCGGCCAGCGCTCCGCTCACGGCACGGTTCATGGCGCGATTGAGGGCATTGCGATGGCGCATCTGGATACCCGGCGTATCTACAAAAACATACTGACAGGTGTCCGTCGTCAAAATCCCGTGAATACGATGGCGCGTGGTTTGCGCCTTTTTCGAAGTAATACTGACCTTGGTGCCGATCAGCCGATTCATCAGGGTCGACTTGCCGACATTCGGGCAACCGACGATCGCCGCATAACCGGCACGGAATCCAGCTGCAGGCACATTGGTGTCGCTCATCATGCTTCCTTCAATTTATCCAACGCGGCCTGGGCGGCCTGCTGCTCTGCACCGCGCCGGCTGGCGCCATGGCCCTTCACCAAGAGCTTGATTTCCGGAACGGCGCATGAGACTTCAAAGTCCTGGGCATGTGCCTCGCCCTGCGTTGCCAGCAAGTTGTATTGTGGCACCGGCAGACGACGTGCCTGCAATAATTCCTGCAATGCTGTTTTTGCATCCTTGCCGGCATGACGCGGATCGATTTGCTCGAGTCGGCTCTTGAACAGGCGCTCGATTAACTGGTGTGCAGCGGCAAAACCGGCGTCGAGATAAACAGCGCCGATGATGGCTTCCAGCGCATCGGCAAGAATGGAAGGCCGACGAAACCCGCCACTTTTAAGCTCTCCCTCGCCGAGGCGCAGGAAATCCCCCAGCGCCAGCCCGGCCGCAATTTCAGCCAGTGTCTCTTGCCGCACCAGGTTGGCGCGCAGGCGGGACAGGTCCCCTTCCTTGATGGCGGCAAACCGCTGATAGAGTTGCGTGGCGATCAAGCAATTCAGCACGCTGTCGCCAAGGAACTCCAGCCGCTCATTATGGGGCGACGAATGGCTGCGATGCGTCAGTGCCTGTTGCAACAACTCCGGCTGCAAGAAGGCATGGCCAAGCGCTTTTTCCAGCCGGCCAGCCAAGCTCACTTCAGCGACGATCCTTCAAAGGAAATCAACAGGCTGACATTGGCCACCAGGGGTATGCGCTTTTCGTAGGAAAACGAGACCACCAGGTCGCCACCATCCTTGGTGATATCCAGATCCTGTGGGTTTACCGAGGTGAAATCATCGATCGTCTGCCGGCGCTCAAAGGCCTTGCGCGCTTCGGCAACACTGGTCATTGCTGCAGGGTCATTCGACACCGCCTTGACCGCGGCGACAATTTGGAAATACTCAATGACCGCGGGAATGACCTTCATGCCGAGCAAGGCAACCACGGCAATAACGACCGCCCAGGTCAGCAAACCCGAAAGACTCACACCTGCCTGTTTTCCCTTCATGTCATCCCCGTCGAGTTGGTATGGAGATCAGCGAAAGCTGCCGATACGCTTCAAATCCCCGAAATTGAACCAGACATAAAACGCCTTGCCCACCAGATTCTCGTCGGGCACAAATCCCCAGACCCGACTGTCCTGCGAGTTGTCGCGGTTATCGCCCATTACAAAATAATGTCCTTCCGGAACCTCGCAAACGACTCCGGCACTATTGTAGAGACATTTTTCATGATGGGGAAACTGCATGACGAATGGCACAAACAGCGGAGAATTTTCTTCAATCAGGATCGCATGCTCGACCTCGCCCAGTTTCTCCATATACCGCGGCGTGTAGAACATGCGCTCGGCATCAAAATAGTCGCCGCTCTTGTCGACAGAAACCGGCTGGCCATTGATGGTCAGCCGCTTGTTCTGATACGCCACCCGGTCGCCCGGCAAGCCCACCACCCGCTTGATGTAATCGAGCGAGGGGTCGGGTGGATAACGGAACACGACCACATCGCCGCGCTGCGGCGCGCCCATCTCGATGATTTTCTTGTTCAGTACCGGCAGACGTATGCCATAGATGTATTTGTTGACGGCGATGAAGTCGCCCACCAGCAGAGTGGGAATCATCGATCCGGATGGAATCTTGAACGGCTCGACCAGAAACGAGCGCAGCACGAAGACAATCAGGATGACGGGGAAAAAACTCGCCCCGTATTCGACCCATAACGGCTCCTTGGCACCCGGGGCACGCCGTTTGCGATACACGAAATGATCCGCCACCCATAACGCGGCGCTCACCACCAGCAACACAAACAGGATCAGGGCAAAGTTCATGGTTTTCTTCTTCGTTTATTTTTCGCCGACGCGCAGCACGGCAAGGAAGGCCTCCTGGGGTATTTCCACCCGACCGACCTGCTTCATGCGTTTCTTGCCCGCTTTCTGTTTTTCCAGCAATTTTTTCTTGCGGGAAATATCGCCGCCATAGCACTTGGCCAGCACATCCTTGCGCATCGCCTTGACGTTTTCGCGCGCCACGATGGTTGAACCGATCGCCGCCTGAATCGCCACGTCATACATCTGGCGCGGTATCAACTGACGCATCTTGGCAGCCAGTTCACGACCACGATAGGGTGCATTGGCGCGGTGCACAATCATCGACAGGGCATCCACCTTCTCGCTGTTGATCAGCACGTCGAGCTTGATGACATCCGCCGTACGATATTCCTTGAATTCGTAATCGAGCGAGGCATACCCGCGCGATACCGACTTGAGCTTGTCAAAAAAGTCGAACACCACTTCGGCCAGAGGCATCTCGTAAGTGACAT
Organism: uncultured Methyloversatilis sp.; assembly: GCA_964580925.1. GTDB lineage: Bacteria > Pseudomonadota > Gammaproteobacteria > Burkholderiales > Rhodocyclaceae > Sulfuricystis. The sequence continues at coordinate 22,333 of CAZOMI010000030.1, read as the reverse complement.
GCACCTGGCGACCGTGATAACGCATATCCACCTGACAGCCACGTTTCGATTCGCAGAGGGTGATGACGGCACCCAAATAATCCTGCGGTACGAAAATCGCCGAGGTAATGATCGGCTCGCGCACCTCCTCGATCTTCTGCGTGTCCGGCAGCTTCGATGGATTTTCCACGAGGATCTCCGTGCCGTCGCGCAGGCGCACCTGATAGATCACCGTCGGCGCCGTGGTGATCAGATCCTGATCAAACTCGCGCTCCAGGCGTTCCTGCACGATTTCCATGTGCAGCAAGCCGAGGAAGCCGCAACGGAAACCGAAGCCAAGCGCCTGTGACACTTCCGGTTCATATTGCAGCGAGGCATCGTTGAGTTGCAATTTCTCAAGGGACTCACGCAACTGATCGTACTGATTGGCTTCGATCGGGTACAGACCGGCAAAGACCTGCGGTTTGATTTCCTTGAAGCCGGGCAAGGACGCGGCAGCGGGACGCTCCGCCAGCGTCACGGTATCGCCGACTTTTGCCGCCTTGAGTTCCTTGATACCGGCAATGATGAAACCGACCTCTCCGGCCGAAAGCTGTTCCTTGACTTGCGCTTTCGGCGTGAAGACACCGACCTGCTCGCACAGATGCACGGAACCCATCGCCATCAGGCGGATGCGTTCCTTGGCGCGCAAAGTGCCGTCAATGACCCGCACCAGCATCACCACGCCGACATAATTGTCAAACCATGAATCAATGATCAGCGCCTTCAGCGGCGCAGCAGGGTCGCCCTTGGGTTGCGGCACGCGGGCAATCACCGCTTCGAGAATCTCGTCGATACCCATGCCGGTTTTCGCCGAACAGGGAATGGCGTCGGTCGCATCGATGCCAATCACCTCTTCGATTTCCTGGCGCGCCCCCTCGGGATCGGCTTGCGGCAGATCCATCTTGTTCAATACGGGTACCACCTCGACGCCCAGTTCGATGGCGGTATAGCAGTTCGCCACCGTTTGCGCCTCGACACCTTGCGAGGCATCCACCACCAGCAATGCGCCCTCGCAGGCCGACAACGAGCGGCTGACCTCATAGGAAAAGTCCACATGCCCCGGAGTATCGATCAGGTTCAAGTTGTAGCGCCTGCCGTCCCTGGCCAGATAGCTGAGTGCCGCGGTCTGCGCCTTGATGGTAATGCCGCGTTCCCGCTCGATATCCATCGAATCGAGCACCTGTTCCGCCATCTCGCGATCCGACAGACCACCACAACGTTGAATGATGCGGTCAGCCAGCGTGGACTTGCCGTGATCGATGTGGGCGATGATGGAAAAATTTCTGATGTGGTCCATATTGACCAATAATGGCGCGCGACAGGGCTGCTGTTGTCTTTCGAAAGGGCGCGGATTATACCGTGCCACCACGACTGACGACGGTCCTGCCGCAGCAAATCAGCAGGGAAACTATTGACGGGCTGTGTAGGTCGGCACGGTGATGTGGAAGGCGAGGGCCAGCAGACGCACCGCCAAAACGATCGCCATGCCACCCCAGGCAGCCAGAACCGGCGTGACATCCAGCGCCTGCAAACCAATCAGTGTCAGCGCACCCATCAGCGAAGCCGTCGCATAGAGTTCGCCCCGCAGGAAAATCAGTGGAACATCGTTGCACAACACGTCGCGCAATACGCCGCCAAAAACACCAGTCATCACGCCGAGCAAACTCGCGGCCAGCCATGGCGCCTGCCACTGCAAGGCAACCTGCGTGCCCAGAATCGTAAACAGCGCCAGCCCGAAGGCATCCGGCAGCAAAAACAGCCGCGGTGGCAGGCGCAGGCTGCGGACCAGGACAAAACTCAGCAGGGTGGTTGCCATGGCAACCACCAGATAGGTATGGTCACTCAGCCAGAATACCGGCCGATCCAGCAACAGATCACGCAGCGTGCCACCACCCAGTGCGGTGGTGATACCGACAACGACGACACCGACCAGATCCATGTTCTTGCGGCCGGCATCCATCACACCGGTAAGCGCAGTAACCGCCACAGCCGCCAGGCCGACCCAGTAAAGCAGATTTTCCATCAGATGTTGGTCGACACCTGCTGCAAGGCAGCGCGCAGCCGGTCCACATCGAGAAAGTAGTGGCAGATCTCTGCGCCAGAAAGGGTCAGGACCGGTACCAGTTCATCGTAGAGTTCCACCCATTCCGGGCGCGTGTCCACATCCACCACCTCGACAGTGAAATCGAACTCGCCGCGCGCGGCCTCCAGCGCGGTGAGCATGTCATCGCACAAATGGCAATAGGGCCTGCCATACAGTGTCAGCAAAGGTTTGGCTACTCCCGGCCCCACCCCAGTTGCTTCTTGCTTCCCGGGGGGAAACGCGGGCACAGCAGGACTTTCGTTGGGGGGCTTGATTATTCAGCGCCCTTGATCGTAACGAAAGTCTGCATCTCGCCGCGCCGCACCAACAAGGTGATGTTGCTGCTCTTGTCGACCTTCGCCAACAGGCCATTGAACTGGTCCACCGAGCGGATTTCGGTCTGCACACCACGCTGGATGATGGCAAGAATCACATCACCCTGACGCAGGTCGCCACGACTGCTCTCGCGCACCTCCTCGACGATAAGGCCGTGCCGAATGCCCAACTGGCGCTTCTGCTCTGCGCTGGGTTCAAGCAATATCAGACCCAGGCGGTTGGCCGGAGAGGGTTCAGCCGGTTTACTGCCCCGCCCGCCACGGCTGCTGCGTCCAGCCACCGGCTCATCGGTCATTTCGCCAACGGTCAGACTCAATTCGCGGCTGGCACCCGCGCGCCAAACCTGCAGCGTTGCCTTGCTGCCCGGCTTGGTGTTGCCCACCACCCGGGGCAGGTCGCTCGATAGCACCACCGGCTTGTCGTTGAAACGCAAGATGACATCCCCCGCTTCCAGGCCTGACTTGTCGGCCGGGCCACCCTTTTCAACAGCGGTAACCAGCGCACCCTGTGGCTTGCTCAAGCCGAATGAATCCGCCAGTTCCTTGGTCACCTCCTGGATCATCACGCCGATGCGGCCGCGGCTGACCTTCCCGAAAGAACGCAACTGCGACTGCACTTCCAGGGCGACATCGATCGGGATGGCGAACGACAGGCCCATGAAGCCACCGGTGCGGCTGTAAATCTGCGAGTTGATGCCGACCACTTCACCGTTCATGTTGAACAGTGGCCCACCTGAATTGCCCGGATTGATGGCGACATCGGTCTGGATGAACGGTACGAAATTTTCCTGCGGCAAGGAACGCCCCTTGGCGCTGACGATACCCGCCGTGACCGTGCTCTCGAAACCGAACGGCGAGCCGATGGCCACCACCCATTCGCCAACCCGCAGCTTGGCCGGATCGCCCATCCGCACCATGGGCAAGCCATTGGCCTTGATCTTGATCAGAGCAACATCGGTGCGCTTGTCCGTGCCAATGACTTTAGCCTTGAACTCGCGCTTGTCAGTCAACTTGACCAGCACTTCATCGGCGCCATCGACGACATGCGCATTGGTCAGGATATAGCCATCCTGGCTGATGATGAATCCCGAACCCAGCGACTTGCTCTCGAATTCACGCGGCACAGCCGGATGGCCCGGAGGAAACATCTTGGGCGCAAAGCGGCGGAAGAATTCAAATGCGGGATCATCCTCGTCAAAGGGAAATTGCTGACCAAAACGCTGGCCCTTCACCGTCTGCGTGGTACTGATATTCACCACAGCAACCCCCTGTTTTTCTGCCAGATCGGCAAAATCCGGCAACTCACGCACCTGCGCGAATCCCAGGTTGGCAACGAGCAATAACCAGACCATCAGCATCAATCTGTTCAACATAATTTGCGGCCTCTTACTAATAATTGTCAAATACTGCGTTTGAAATTCATCGACAAGATTGGTTCCATCTGACTAGAATCAAGCTGCTCAACACCGCGACGCCGCATGATGAAGAACCCCCCGATCAAGCCGGCAATCATCCCCATTGCAGAGGCCAGTTCGCTACCGGTCAGAAAACTCATCAGAATGGCACCGGTCAGGGCCAGCAGCAAGGGAATTCCGTAAGCCAGCCAGACGGCACGGAGCACTGCCCCATCGCTGGCGCAAATCACTACTGCATCGCCCTGTCGGGCATGAATGGTATTGGGCAGACGCAGGAGTTGTGTGGTCTGCTTGCCACCCGACAAGCCATCCAGCACGGAGCCCAAACCAGCACTCTGGCATCCACTCTTGCGTTCGCACGAACCACAGGCGTTACCGGCGCACTCCGCCCGGACCCAGACGTGATCGCCTTCGAGACGGATCACCACGCCATCTGTTTCAGTCATTTTGCGCGGACCTCGATACCATCGGCAAAGCGTTTGGCCGCTACCGGGGGCACATCGCCCATCACCACTACCTGGTGGCCATCAATGACGCGCTTGACTACGCTGATGGCCCCCAGCGATTGGGCCTCGGCTACCACGGGAGCGGCTTGCGGCGACAGGGGGTTGATAAAGACCGAAACCGCCGCCAAGCCATCGGAAAATACCCAGTGCAGCACTTCGTGGGTTTCCTTGCCGGCATTCTGCTCTATGCTGCGGCGCATCGCTGCCTGGCGACGGAAACCGGGTAACTCGACGCGAAATAGCCATTGCGAGTCGTCGCGCATTTCGCGCGATCTGGCTTGGCGCACCTGCCACGCATCTTTAGTGTCGGTAGCATTGGGAAAGCTCGACTTCAAGGCATCCGGATGAGTCGGGGCGCCAATGCGCAACTCGGTGAAAGCCAGAGATTCCAGCGCGCCGCCACGTTCGTCAAACAAGTCCGCCTTGAGCAGCAAGCCAGATTTCAGATCCACCCAGAACTGGTGGCCATAGCGCCATGCATCGCGGGGTTCCAGGCGAATGATCTGGCTGTCATGGCCGGCGATGCGGACGCGGGGGCCCTTCCGAATTACGTAATACTCACCAAGTCCGGCCAGGCTGGCCGGCAACAATGCCGGGAAAGCGCGCCGGGTACTACGCTGTTCGATAATCACCATGCGGCTTTCCGGGAGGTAACACTTGACCTCGTCGTTGAAACGAATGATTTCACGGGGGCTGCCGTCCAACACCTCCAGCTTTTCCATCCGATTGCCTTCGCTGACGACATGCACGACCCGTGAAGTCTCGCTCTGGCTGGCATTGCGATAGACGAAGGTGCCGCTGTAACTCAGCGTCTGTGCCGCGCCGGCCACCCGCTGCAGCCATTGCAGGGCTTCCTGCTGGCCAAGCGCGGTCTGTGCCAGGATTGGCGGGCTGAACAAACTCGCCGCAAGTCCAAGCAAGGCAATCAGGCCGATTTTCATGGGCGGGCAGGCCGTCCGGTCATGGTGACGGTACGGACGTGACTGGCGTTATTGCCCAAGCGAAATGTGGAGGATTGCGTGTGGTGGGCAAGCAGATATTCGCTCATGTCGCCACGCGCGGCAATCATGACCGAAGCCTGTGACTGGAGGGGGGCGTTTTCCTCCGCCACGCGGGCCAGGACTTGCACTGGCGTAAGGGTTGGCGCCTCAGTAGTGGCAACAGCCGGCGCTGGCAGGATGAAATGCCCCGCAGCGGGTACGGCGGCAGAGGTGCCCGCGACAGCAGCCAGCCGACTTTCCGTTGGAGAAAGCTGCGGATTACCCGCCATGGCCAACCAACCGACCACTGCCACGCCTGCCACTGAAGCTGCCAAGGCCAACCCGGGGTGGTGACGAGCAGCCGGTTGGAGTTTGCGCGGCGCCAACACCACCGGCTCCGCGCGAATCTTTGCCATCACGCAGGCGGTCAAATCCCGGGTGCCGGTACATTCTTGGCGCAACTGATCGCCAATCAGCACATAGGCCCGCCAGCTCTCGTATAACTCACTCTCGCGGGTGGCTGCCTTCAATGTAGGCCGCACTTCGTGGGAATCGAGTTCACCGTCAAGCAGCGCCGACAGTTCAGGAAATTGCGATTTCATGAAATTCTCTCCATTTTCAGGGGGATCACCAGCGCTGATCAGGATCGGTATCCAGCAAGGGACGCAACTTGCCAGCAATCGCCTCGCGCGCGCGGAATATCCGCGAACGAACCGTACCAATCGGGCAATCCATCACCTGGGCAATCTCCTCATACGACAAGCCTTCAATTTCACGCAAGGCGATGGCGGTCCGCAAATCCTCGGGTAGCGCATCCATCGCTGCATTCACCGTTTCTCCTATCTGCTTTGACATCATTATCTGTTCAGGTGTCGCGTCATCGCGCAACAGTCCGCTATCGCTAATGTCAGTGGTATCGTCGGTGGCTATCTCGCTGACCGTCGGCATGCGCCGCCCCCGCGCCACCAGCCAGTTCTTGGCAGTATTGACGCCGATGCGATACAGCCAGGTATAAAAGGCGCTCTCGCCACGGAAACCCGGCAGCGCTCGATATGCCTTGATGAAGGCCTCCTGGGTAACATCCTCGGCCTCGGCGGAATCGCGCACAAAACGCATCACCAGCCGCAACAACTTGCGCTGGTATTTGCTGACCAACAGGCCGAAGGCCTCCTGGTCGCCGGACTGTACCCGTTCGACCAACACCAAATCGGCTTCGCGATCTCCCATGGCTGTGCGGTTTTTCCATCAACAATTGGTAGCCTGCCAGTATAGCTGACGCCCCACCAACGCCTGATGCCCCAATTCTCACCTTGAGCTCCGCCATATACCGTGCCTTCCATTGTGCAAAACAAACCGCTGCAGGCAGTGACCCAAGCAGCACAAAATAGTTCCTTGCCGCGGCTGGCAAAGGCATCTGGCAGGCAAGGCCCCATGCTATATTCAGCCGTATCATGACCAAAGTTGAGTTCTTGCAGAGCCACGATGCGATCGTGATTGGCAGCGGCCTGGCCGGACAGTCTCTGGCTCTGCGGCTTGCCGACACCCAGCGGGTAGTGCTTGTCACCAAGCGGATGATCGATGACTCCGCCACCAACCAGGCACAAGGCGGCATTGCCGCCGTACTGGACGACGCCGACTCAATCGAATCCCACGTTCAGGACACCCTGACCGCCGGTGCCGGCCTGTGCGATCCGGTCGCCACGCGCTTCGTCGTCGAGCACGGCCATGCCGCCATCGACTGGCTGATCGACCTGGGGGTGCCCTTTACACGTAGCGCCAGCGGTTACCACCTGACCCGCGAGGGCGGCCACAGCATGCGCCGCGTCATCCATGTCGCCGACGCCACGGGCGCCTCCGTACAGCAAACGCTCAGCCAGAAAGTTCGCCAGCATCCCAACATCACCGTGCTGGAACGACATATCGTTGTCGACCTGATCACCGGCGCCAAACTCGGCCGCAAAACCCAGCGCTGCTGGGGCGCTTATGTGCTGGATATCGATAATGAGCGGGTTCTGACGCTCGGCGCCCCCAATACGGTGATCGCCAGCGGCGGCGCCGGCAAGTCATACCTTTACACCAGCAACCCGGATACCGCGACCGGCGATGGCATTGCCATGGCTTGGCGCGCCGGTTGCCGCGTGGCGAACATGGAATTCATCCAGTTTCATCCGACCTGTCTCCATCATCCGCAAGCCAAATCATTCCTGATCACCGAGGCGATGCGCGGTGAGGGTGGCATCCTGCGCCTTCCCGAAAGCCACGGGGGCACCCGCTTCATGCTCGCCCACGACCAACGCGCCGAGCTTGCGCCGCGCGACATCGTCGCACGCGCCATCGACTATGAAATGAAGCGGCACGGCCTGGATTGCGTTTACCTCGACATGACGCACAAGGGCGAAAGCTTCATGCGCGGCCATTTCCCCAACATCTACGCGCGTTGCCTTGAACTGGGTATCGATATTGCCAGGCAACCGATTCCGGTGGTGCCGGCGGCTCACTATACCTGCGGTGGCATAGTTGTCGACCTGGCAGCGCGTACCGATGTTCCCGGCCTCTATGCGCTGGGCGAAGCCGCCTGCACCGGATTGCATGGCGCCAACCGGCTGGCCAGCAACTCCTTGCTGGAATGTGTGGTCTTCAGTGCGGCGGCGGCGGCCGACATCCTGGCGCAAAAACCCGCCAAATTACCCAAACTGCCTCGCTGGGATGAAAGCCGGGTTACCGACGCCGACGAGGAAATCGTCATCTCGCACAACTGGGACGAGTTGCGTCGCTTCATGTGGGACTACGTCGGCATCGTGCGCACCAACAAGCGGCTGGAACGCGCCCGCCATCGCATCCGACTGCTTGAAAAGGAAATCACCGATTTTTATTCGAATTTTCGCGTCAGCAATGATCTGATCGAATTACGCAATCTTGTGCAAACCTCCCACCTGATCGTCGAATGCGCCATGCAGCGCAAGGAAAGCCGGGGCCTGCATTTCAGCCGCGACTATCCGGATACCTTGCCGCGGGCGCGCAACACCATCCTCAAACCACGCCCCTGAAGCAAGCCTGTCCGCGGCACTGCGCAGCCGCTTATCCGCCGGTCTCGCCCACCCAGAAATCCTGCCCCGTACTGAGGAACTCCTCGTAGGGCACGTAGTGCGAGCCATCGCACGAAAAGGTCAGTCCGACGATGCCGTTGAAGATGTTCAAGGTACCCGAGCGCAGATAGAACATTTCATCCATCCGGCGCAAGTCCTTGAAGCGTTCGAGCAGCGTCCTGACCCGTTCCGCCGGCACCAGCGCATCGGCAGGATAGGGGATGCGCGGGTAAGCCAGGCACATGTTCGGATCGACCAGCATGTCAATGCTCAAAAGGCGATAGCGGAACGGGTCATTCAGCAGCCAGATCACCGAGCGACTGCTCGAAAAATGCAGCATGACATGGAATGCACCGTGGCAGACCATCAACTCCGCCACCACCCCCAGCACGGTGTCCAAATGCTGATCCATGACACTTTCAATGCGCTGTTGATGGAATACGGTGCCGCGGATCGATGGATCACCCTTGAGTTGCTGCCACTTGCGCGGTTCCTCATACAGCTCGCGTGTCAGCGGCAGATCGCGCAAACCGAAATAGGCGCCGATATAGCCCAACAGATGGCCAGATCCATCGCGAACAACCTGCACCGCCGTAAGCGAAGGACGGTTCTGCTTGAGGCTCATGTAGGATTGCGAGAGCACCAATGGCTCGTCGGAGTCAATCCCATTCACATAGGGGCGGCCGGAACGATCACGGCCAAAGCCTGCCAGCAAACCGGCGTGACCGACGTTGTCAGTAATCTGCCGGCAGTTTCCGTCCATGACATACAGGTGTTTGCAATAGGACAGCGTACCCAGCGCACCGGCCAAAGCCACATTCAGACGCTCCCGGTCACCCCAAACAGCCGCACACTGCTGCGCCAGTTGGCCCAGCGGTGCGGACAGGAGTTCACGCAAAGCCTGACGTTGTTGCTGGATGCTCTTTTGCAGATTTTCCACTTTTTTCTAACCCAAGCTGGCACGCCACTTCAGCCACAAGGATAACTGCCGAAACGCACTGTTACCGGTAGCATCCGCCAACAAGGGCAGCGTCAATAGTTGGTCATGCTTCCGCAAGCGCAATACGATCACTTTCGACAAAACAGTGGTTTGCGGCAGGATAGTCGCCGTCTCGCGAGCGCCGACTTTCAAGAAACACGCCGGGCCGCCCCAAGTGTTTCTTGGCCCCCCGGGGGGAGAACCTGGCGTAGCGAGGTTTTCGGGGGGGGCTTTTATTTCAACTTCAATCTCGCCCTGCGCACCCAGATGCAAGCCGACGACAGGCTGACGGAATTGCCTGTCGAGATAATAGAGCAGCGAAGCCAGCACCAGCCCGATCATCAGCAAACGGAGCGGCCACGCCAGCATCAGTGGCAGGATCGCGCCAATCGCCAGCAGGTGCATCACCGCCAACGTGGAAACCAAATACCTCGAGACCCGCAGTGGAATCGTCAAGGGTAGGTTCACAGCACTGTCGCCTTAAATGCGTTTGATTGCCGAGGCGCCCTACACACGCCGGAAGGCGAGTGTTCCATTGGTGCCGCCGAAACCGAAATTGTTCTTGATGGCGACATCGATCTTGAGGTCGCGCGCGGCATTGGCGCAATAGTCGAGGTCACACTCCGGATCCTGCTCGAAGATGTTGATGGTCGGCGGCGATATCTGGTGATGTACCGCCAGCGCGGTCAGCACCGACTCCAGACCGCCCGCACCACCCAGCAAGTGCCCGGTCATCGACTTGGTTGAATTCACCACCAGTCGCTTTGCGGCATCGCCAAAGGCCAGCTTGATCGCCTCGGTTTCATTCTTGTCGCCGAGCGGTGTCGACGTGCCATGAGCATTGATGTACTGCACCTGATCGCCATTGAGACCGGCATCCTTCAGCGCATTCATCATGCTGCGGCGCGGACCATCGGTATCCGGCGCCGTCATGTGATAGGCATCACCGCTCATGCCGAAACCGGCCAGCTCGGCATAAATTCTCGCGCCGCGCCGTTTGGCATGCTCGTACTCCTCGAGTACCAGCACCCCGGCACCCTCGCCGAGGACAAACCCGTCACGCCCCTTGTCCCATGGCCGACTTGCCGTCGCCGGGTCGTCGTTGCGCGTGGATAGCGCCTGCGCCGAGGCAAACCCGCCGACCGCCAATGGCGTCACCGTCGATTCGGCACCGCCGCAAACCATCGCATCGGCATCGCCGTACTGGATCATGCGATAACTCGTGCCGATGGCATGCAAGCCGGTGGTACAGGCCGTCACGACAGCAAGATTCGGCCCCTTGAGCCCCAGCATGATCGACAGGTTGCCCGAGATCATGTTGATGATGGTGCCGGGAATGAAGAACGGCGAAATCTTGCGCGGACCACCGGCGAGATAGTCGTGGTGTGTCGCCTCGATCATCGGCAGGCCACCGATGCCCGATCCGATATTCACCCCAAAACGATCCGCATTTTCTGCGTTTGCCTCCAGGCCTGAATCCCGAAACGCCTGAATTCCCGCAGCCATGCCGTAATGGATAAAAATATCCATGCGGCGCGCTTCCTTGGACGACAGATAAGTCGCAATATCGAAGCCTTTGACCTCTCCGGCGATGCGTACCTTGAGGGCGGAGGCATCAAAACGGGTGATCGGGCCGATGCCGCTTTTGCCGGCAAGAATATTGCTCCAGGTTTCGGCGACGGTGTTACCGACCGGCGAGACAAGTCCCAAACCGGTCACGACGACTCTGCGACGCGACAAGGCAGCCTCCTTCGGGGTGGGGGAAAAGGGGCAAGCCACGCCCCCGCAGATTATTTCTTCAGGTTGTTATTGACGTAGTCAATGGCCTGTTGGACGGTGGTGATTTTCTCGGCTTCCTCGTCCGGAATTTCGCACTCGAACTCTTCCTCGAGCGCCATCACCAGTTCGACGGTGTCGAGCGAATCGGCGCCCAAATCGTCCACAAAGGACGAATCGTTCTTGATATCGGCCTCATTAACGCCGAGTTGTTCGGCAACGATTTTCTTGACGCGCTGTTCGATGTTATCCATTTATTACTCCTCTTCCCTATAAAAGGCGGGTTATTTAAAACCCGCGTAGTTTACCAAAAGCCGACGCCAAAAACCTTCCTGACCGCAACGGCTATCAAACCATGTACATGCCGCCATTGACGTGCAGCATCGTCCCTGTGATGTAGGCCGCTTCCGGGCTGGCCAGAAAAGCCACGGCATGGGCAATATCTTCCGCCTGACCGAGACGGCCGAGCGGTATTTTCTGAATCAGGGCATTCCTTTGTTCTTCACTCAGCGCGCGGGTCATGGCGGTATCGATGAACCCCGGTGCCACGCAATTGACCGTGATATTACGGCTGCCGAGTTCCTGCGCCAGCGCCCGTGACATGCCGGCGACGCCGGCCTTGGCCGCCGCATAGTTGATCTGGCCCGGATTGCCGGATGCGGCAACCACCGAGGAAATGTTGATGATGCGACCGGAACGGGCTTTCATCATCCCGCGAATGACCAGCTTCGACAGGCGGAACACGGCCTTGAGATTGGTATTGATGACGGCATCCCACTCGTCTTCCTTCATGCGCATGGCCAGATTGTCGCGGGTGATGCCGGCATTGTTGACCAGGATGGAAACCGGGCCGAAGCGCTTATCCACCTCGCCGATCAGTGCCTCGCAGGCAGGGCCATCGGTTACGTCCAGCACGGCACCCCAGCCGGGAATGCCCGCCGCCTCAAGCGCCTTCTGGATGTCGGCGGCGGCAGCCTCATTGATGTCGACACCGACGACGGTCGCACCCTTCTTCCCCAGTTCCTGCGCGATGACATGGCCGATGCCACGCGAAGCGCCTGTCACCAAGGCAATTTGTCCCTTCAGAGCATCATCCATATTCATACCTTTACGATTGAAAGTGCCGCCTCGACGCCCGCGCGGTCGTGCATGGCGCCGCCGGTCAGATTGTCGGCACAGCGTTTTACCAAACCGGCCAATACCTTGCCGGGACCACATTCAAACACATGCGTGATTCCCGCCGCCTGCATTGCGCGCATGGTCTCGACCCAACGCACCGGCGCGGCGGCCTGACGCACCAAGGCAGAGCGAATGGCATCCGGGTCTGCGGCACAGGACACGTCCACATTGTTCAGCACGGGAATCTTGGGCTGCGCGACAGCGACAGTGGCGAGCCGCGCCTTGAGTTTCTCGGCGGCTGGCTGCATCAGCGAGGAATGGAAGGGTGCCGACACCGGCAGCAGCACGGCACGTTTTGCCCCCCTCGCCTTGCAGACGTCGGCAGCGCGCTGAACGGCAGCGGCATGGCCGGCGATGACCGTCTGTTCCGGGGAGTTGAAGTTGACCGCCTGCACGGCCTGGCCCTCACTTGCCAATTCTTTTTCGGTTTCTGCACAAATCGACTGGACTGTCCCGGCATCCATGCCAAGAATCGCCGCCATGGCGCCAGTACCTGCCGGCACGGCTTCCTGCATCGCCTTTGCGCGCAGTTCGACGAGGGGAACAGCTTCGGAAAATTCAAGCACACCGGCAGCAACCAGTGCCGAGTATTCGCCCAGGCTATGGCCCGCCAGCATGGCCGGTTGCGGGACGCCCCCAGCGCCTGCGGCTCCCATCTCCTGCCAGAGCCGCCAGACGGCAATGCCGGCCGTGAGCATCAGTGGCTGGGTGTTGACTGTCTGGGCAAGCGCTTCGGCCGGACCTTCCGCAACCAGTTGCCAGAGATCACGTCCCAGCGCCCGGGAAGCTTCATCAAAGGTGGCCCGGATCACCGGACTGTCACCATACGCAGTCATCATGCCGAGCGATTGGGAGCCCTGGCCGGGAAAGACGAAAGCAAATTTCATTTCATTCCTTTGGGAGTCTTCAGAGCAGGCTAATTCCCGCGCCCGCGGGCGTAATGCCGGAACTAAAGACGAATGCAAATTTCATCATGACCTCAGAATTTCAGCAGGGCTGCGCCCCAGGTAAAACCCCCGCCCACGCCTTCGAGCAACACCGTATCGCCAGCACCGACTTTTCCGGCACGCACCGCCTCATCGAGGGCCAGCGGGATCGAGGCCGCGGAGGTATTGCCATGACGATCCACGGTCACTATGCATTTTTCGGCGGGCAAACGCAATTTCTTCGCCGTCGCTTGCATGATACGGATATTCGCCTGATGCGGCACCAGCCAATCCACCTGATCGGTCGTCATGCCGACGGCGTGTATCACCTCATCGGCCACTTCGGCCAGCACCTTGACGGCAAACTTGAATACGGCCTGACCATCCATGCGCAGGAAAGGATCGCCAATCGGCTGACCGTCGCGGACATGACCGGCCACGGCGAGAATATCCCGATAGCGGCCGTCGGCATGCAGGGCCGTGGCGTAAATGCCGGGCGTATCACTCGCTTCCAGCACGATCGCGCCCGCACCATCGCCAAACAGGACGCAGGTGCCGCGATCCCGCCAGTCGAGGATGCGTGAAAACACCTCGGCACCAACCACCAGTGCGCGCTTGTGCGAACCGGAACGGATGAACTTGTCAGCTACCGCCATTGCGTAAATGAATCCGCTGCAAACGGCCTGCAGGTCGAAGGCAGCCGCACCATTGGTGATCCCCAACTTGTCCTGCAACAACGCTGCAGTACTGGGGAAAATGAAATCGGGGGTCGATGTCGCCAGGACGATCAGGTCGATATCGTTTGGCGCACAACCGGCGGCTTCCAGCGCACGCTGACTGGCCACCAGGGCCAGATCGCTCGCGGCCATCCCGGCCGGCGCAAAATGGCGCGCCCGGATACCGGTTCGTTCGGCAATCCATTCGTCAGAGGAATCAAGACCGCGCGCAGCGATCAAGGCATTGTTGTCCACCGGATCACCCGGTAAACACCCTCCCGTTCCGCTAATTCGAGAATAAATCATCGCTGGTCTTCCATAACAGAACGTTCAATCGCATAGCGTCGGCGTCGGCCCGATGTGTTGCAGAGCAGCCGCCATCCCCGCCGCGATCTTTTCCGGCAAACGCTGACGCGCCGCCTCGGCGGCCTGTTCCAGCGCATGCCGAAAAGCGAAAGAATCGGCCGAGCCGTGACTCTTGACCACCACGCCTTTCAGGCCGAGCAAACTCGCACCATTGTAACGGCGCGGATCAAGCCGCCACTGGAATGCCTTGAGTACCGGCAGGGCGAACAGCCCGGCCAGCTTCGTCAAAGGATTGCGCGAGAACTCCTGCTTCAGGAAGGTGCGTGCCATGCGCGCCAGCCCTTCCGAGGTTTTCAAGGCAACATTGCCGACAAATCCGTCGCAGACGACCACCTCCGCAGTACCCTTGTAAATGTCATCGCCTTCGACGTTGCCAATGAAGTTCAGGCCACTTTCTTTCAGCAGTTCGCTGGCACGCTTCACTACCTCATTGCCCTTGATGTCTTCTGCGCCGATATTCAACAGACCGACGCTGGGCCGCTCTTCATGCTCGAGTGCAGCAGCCAGCATGGCACCCATGATGCCGAACTGCAACAAATGCTCGGGAGCACAATCGACGTTGGCGCCGAGGTCGAGCATATAGGTATGCCCGGTCATCGAGGGCAGGGTCGAGGCAATCGCCGGCCGATCGATGCCAGGCAGGGTTTTCAGCACGAAACGCGAGATCGCCATCAGGGCGCCCGTGTTGCCGGCCGAGATCGCCGCATCGGCCCGCCCGTCCTTGACCAGATTGGCAACCACCCGCATCGACGAATCCTTCTTGCCACGCAAGGCACTGGCAACCGGTTCATCCATGCCAACCACTTCGCTGGCATGCTGCACCGAGCAGCGACTTTTCAGCGCCGGCTCAGCCTGCGCCAACAAAGGACTGATCGCTTCCTCGCGGCCGACCAGGATTGCCGAACAATCCCGATCATGGCTCAGGAACTCAAGCACGGCCGGCACTATCACGGAAGGTCCGTGATCGCCGCCCATGCAATCAACTGCGAGCGTGATGATCATGTCGTCGCCAGGCCGCCCCAAGAAGGCTCATCAACCATCTGCGCTCACCCGGCGGGAAGCAACGAAACGGGTTTACGTGCGTGGGAGGAAATTACCCCAGGCAGGTGGCATGAAAACGGCCGGGCGTTTGCACGCCCGGCCGTTTTCTGGTGCATGGGTTTACTCACCCTTGGTCTTGACGACCTTCTTGCCCCGATAAACACCGGAGGGGGAGATGTGATGACGCATATGCACCTCGCCGGTGGTCGGCTCGATGGCCAGGGGCGGGGTACTCAGAAAATCGTGCGCACGATGCATGCCACGCTTGGAGGGAGATTTCTTGTTCTGTTGGACTGCCATGATGACTCCTTACTTCAAATCGATTCAATGTTTCTTCAACCCAGCCAACACCGCAAATGGCGATGGCTCGCTTTCTTCAATCCCTGCCCCCACAGCAACCGGAAGCAGACAATCCGCATGGCGCGGCACAATCGGCAACGCCAGTAAAACCTCGTCTTCAACCAACGTCAGTACCGACAATTCAGGGTTGGCCGGAATGGCATCGCACTCATCCAGCCATTCCGCCTCGAGTTCAGTTTCGGGCCAAGTTTCGACCTCAGCCTCGCCGGGTGGCGCTAACAACAACCGGCTGTCGATGGCACACTCAAAATCAACTTCGGCAAGACAACGCTGACAACGCATGCCAAGCCGTCCGCTTACCCGCAAATGCAAACCCGGCTTGCCAGCATCACCAGTTTTACGCAAACCCACCAGTTCACACTGTAGCCAACCTGCTGGCCGAACCAGCACATCAGCCAAGCGATGGAGACTCGTCAAAGCGAGTTTGCCGGTAATGCGGCCTTCGTCAGCAGCAAACTTGAGGCTGTCGATGACTGTTCCGGCTAAATCCTGTTCTTCCCGGCAAGACATAAACGGTGGATGCTATCATGCGCCGACCCCGTCAGTCAAAGGCTCTTTCGATCAAAAAGCCTGCAAAAACATCTGCCAACCCAATTCTATAGCCGCCATGCCGCAACTCATTCTGGCCTCGACCTCGCCTTACCGCCGCGAACTGCTCAATCGCCTGCAGATTCCCTTCGAAGTCTGCGCCCCGGAAACCGACGAAACCCCATTGCCCGACGAAATTCCTGCAGGCACTGCGGAACGACTGGCGATTGCCAAGGCCCATGCAGTGCTGGACCACTACCCTGCGGCATTGATCATCGGTTCCGACCAGGTTGCCTACTGCGGCACGCAGCGCTTCAGCAAGCCCGGATCACGTGATAAAGCGCGCGCCCAGTTGCGCAGCCTTTCCGGACATATCGTCGTATTTCATACCGGCCTATGCCTGCTCAACAGCGAAAATGGTCGCAATCACGTTCGCGGCGTCGCCACTGAAGTACGTTTTCGCGAACTGGCCGATGCCGAAATCGAGCGCTACCTCGACAAGGAGGACGCCCTGAATTGTGCTGGCAGCGCCCGCTCCGAGGGTCTGGGCGTCAGCTTGCTGGAATGGATGAAGAGCGACGACCCAACCGCCCTGGTCGGCCTGCCGCTCATCGCCCTGACGGAAATGTTGCGCGCCGAAGGTTTTGACCTGCCCTGAGTCGTTGCCCATGCCAGGTACACTCTATCTCTTGCCGACGCAACTCGGCGACGTCGCTTGGCCAAGGGTCCTGCCTGCCGAAAGCCATGAGATTGCCTGCCGGCTCCAGCATTTCATTGTCGAAAATGCAAAAACGGCGCGTGCCGCACTGAAATGGCTGGGCCACCCCACCCCTTTGCGCGAAATCGCCATCGAACAGTTGCCCGAGCAGTTGAGTCCGCCGGATATCGACCGGTTATTGGGTCCCTTTCAAGATGGGCACGATATCGGCCTGATGTCCGAGGCCGGTTGTCCGGGTGTTGCCGACCCGGGTGCCCTGATTGTCCGGAGGGCACATGAACTGGGCCTTGGCGTCAAACCCCTGGTCGGTCCCTCATCACTGCTTCTGGCACTGATGGCCTCGGGGCTGGATGGCCAGCGCTTCGCTTTCCACGGCTATCTGCCGGCACGCGAACCGGAGCGCAGCAAGCGGATTGTCGAACTGGAAAAGGAATCCCGGCACAAGCGGCAGACGCAGCTGTTCATCGAGACGCCCTATCGCAATGCCGTGCTGCTCGACGCATTGTTGTCCGCTTGCCAGCCGGAAACCCTGCTTTGCCTGGCGAGCGACCTGACCTCGCCAGACGAAACAATCTCTACCCGTCGCATCAGCGCCTGGCGCAAGCTGCCGCCCCCCGAACTGAATCGGCGTCCGACCGTATTTTTATTGCTCAGTGCAGGCTGAATCGCGCGAACGCACTACTCAAACCGGCCGCCATTTCGGCACCGAAACGCCGCGCAAACTTTTCGGCCAGATTGGGTTTCATCGTGTAGTCCCTGATTTCCTCGGCTTTGATGACGTCACGCGCTACCGAATCGACCGTTCCAAAATCGTCAGCCAAGCCTAGCTCGATGCTCTTGACGCCGGTCCACATCAGTCCGGAAAACATGTCGGGGGTTTCCTTCAGCCGTTGACCGCGCCCGGTGCGCACCACCTCGACGAATTGCTGGTGAATATCATTGAGCATGCCTTGGGCATGTGCTTTGTGGCGTTCGTTCTGCGGCGAAAACGGGTCGAGAAAGCCCTTGTTCTCACCAGCAGTCAGCAGGCGTCGTTCGATACCCAGCTTGTCCAGACTGCCGGTGAAACCGAAACCGTCCATCAGCACGCCGATTGAACCGATGATGCTGGCCTTGTTGACGAAGATCTTGTCGGCAGCAGAAGCCACGTAATAACCGCCCGAAGCGCAGACATCCTCAACCACCACGTACAGCGGCTTGTCTGCATGCTTGGCGCGAAGACGGCGAATTTCGTCGGTGATGATGCCGGCCTGCGTCGGACTGCCACCCGGACTGTTGATGCGCAGCACAACGCCAGCCGTACCCTTATCGACAAAGGCCGCCTGCAGCGCGGTGATGACATCGTCGGCATTGACGTCGCCCTTCGCCTGGATGACCCCCTGCATCTCGACCAGTGCAGTATGCTTGGCGCTCTTGCCGTCGGGGCTCATTTCTCCCCAGTCCACCATCACCGCCAACAGGATGGTCACGTAAGCGAAACCCAAAAGCTTGAAAAAGATGCCCCAGCGCCGGGCACGCCGCTGCTCGCTGACCGCCGCCAAGGCGACTTTTTCCAGAATTTTTTGTTCCCAGTTTGAATCTTCTGCCACGTCAATCGCCTTTGGTTAAGGCACAACCGCAAGGTTG
This sequence comes from uncultured Methyloversatilis sp., assembly GCA_964580925.1. Classification (GTDB taxonomy): domain Bacteria; phylum Pseudomonadota; class Gammaproteobacteria; order Burkholderiales; family Rhodocyclaceae; genus Sulfuricystis. The sequence goes on along the minus strand of CAZOMI010000030.1, from coordinate 3,692 downwards.
GCCCGTTCTGATAAAAAAACATTACCGCCATGTTCCGTCACATGCAGCGCTTCGAGACCTCGACCCGCACAGCGACCGCTCAAGCAAACCCCAGTCACCGGGTCGTAAAGAGCGCCATGAGTAGCGCAGATCAAGTATAGCCTTGCCTGATCAAAGAACTCACCCGCGTTCCAGTCCAATTCCGCGGGTACGTGGCCACAGCGGTTGAGATAGGCAAAAACACTCCCGTTGAAGCGCACCACAAACGCCGCTTCGCGGCGGCCAAGCCAATCGACCTCGAACCGTGCGCCATGCCCGCCATCGACCAGTTCGGCACTGGTGCAGATCAGGCGTTCGTTGCCAGCCATGTCGCCAGGTCATCGACGGAGTGGGCACAGTAGCGTGGCGTGGCCGCTTCAAGAATCTCGCGCGGATGGGCACCATAACTGACAGCCACGGCATCAACTCCGGCATTCTGTGCCATCAGGAGGTCATGCGTCGTATCGCCTATCATCAGGGTCGCTTCCGGCGCAACGGCAAATTCGGCCATCAACTCTTCGAGCATCTGGGGATGCGGCTTGGAGTGACATTCGTCGGCGCAGCGCGTCGCATGAAAATGGCTGCCAAGGCCACTAGACTCAAGCACCCGGGACAGCCCCAGCCGCGATTTTCCGGTCGCCACACCAAGCCAACGGCCACTTGCGGTCAGTTCCAGCATCAGCGCATCGACCCCGGAGAAGAGCAGCAGTTCATGGTCGCGCGACAGGTAATGATGGCGATAGCGCTCGGCCAGATGTTCGTAGCGCCCTTCGTCCAGATCAGGCAGGGCATGGCGCAGTGCATCCACCAGGCCCAGGCCGATGATGTGACGGGCGCGTTCATCGGAAGGCGGTTCAAGACCAAGGTCGCAAGCCGCCGCCTGGACGCTTTGCGCAATCACGCCCGCCGAATCCATCAGCGTGCCGTCCCAGTCGAACACGATCAGTTCATAACGCCATGCTGTTTTCATCCTGCATTGCCTTTCCCGTTCCCCAGCTTCTCGATAAATTTTTTCAGTTCCAGGGGTAATGGAGCGATCAGTGCCAACCCTTCCCCGGTGAGAGGATGCGGCAGCCGCATCGATACCGCATGCAGGAACATGCGTTTCAGTCCGGGCTTTTGCAAGTCTCGGTTCAGGGCGAAATCGCCATATTTGTCGTCGCCGGCAATGGGAAAGCCCAGATGCGCAAGATGCACGCGGATCTGGTGCGTGCGACCGGTGCGCAATTGCACCTCGATCAGGCTGAATTCGCCCCAGGGCGTGTCCCAGCATTCCTGCAGGCGCATGATCGAGTGGGCCTCCTTGCCCTCGGGCGAAACCCGCACACGCCGTTCGCCCTCGGCGGTCAGGTACTTGAGCAGTGGCAACTTCACATTGCGCAACTGGTCGCGCCAGCGCCCCTTGACCAGGGCCAGATAGCGCTTGTCGATTCCCCCGTCACGAAACAGCTCGTGCAGGCGGGTCAGCGCCGACCGTTTCTTGCCGATGATGAGCAAACCCGATGTTTCCCGGTCGAGACGATGCGCCAACTCCAGGAACCGCGCAGTCGGCCGTACCTGCCGCAGTTGCTCGATCACCCCGAAACTCACTCCGCTGCCCCCGTGCACCGCAACTCCGGACGGCTTATCGACAACAATCATGGCGTCGTCTTCGAATGCCACGCTGAATTCTCGTCCCGGCACCGGTGTGTCGTCTGACTTCTCTGCCACCCGTACCGGTGGCACGCGCACCTGATCGCCCATGACCAGGCGCCGGTCTGCCGCCGCCCGGCCTTTGTTCACGCGCACCTCACCACTTCTCAGGATGCGATAAACGTGGCTTTTCGGCACCCCCTTGAGGCGCTTCAGCAAAAAATTATCGATACGCTGACCGGCACCATCCTCGCCAACCTCAAGAAACGTAGCCGAGTATTCACTTAACTCTTTCATTCAACTCTTTCATTCGTAATATAATGCATCAGCTTTGCCGTCTCCGGACGGCGTGCCCGGAGACACGAAGCGGTTCCGGGGCGTCATTCGGTGATGTTGTCAGTGGTGCACGATTCAGATTAGTTCATTCATTGAACCACACCGCAAACATGTGATAGGCAAGACGCTCCGCTGATCCGCCCGAAGGATAAATGAAGAACAGGGCAAGGGTCACCGGTCGTTCTCCTGTCCTGCACAGCCCAGAACATCGCTGGTACGGGGTAACAAACCACTTCGCAGCGATACTACTTCGTCACAAGACATTTTTTTACGCGCACCACAGGCTTTGATTCACGATGCCGCAGCTGCAAGAGAACGCAGGGCGGGGTCGCCATCAGATAAATCGACAAATTCAATAACCCATTTGCCCAGTCCATCATTTACCAATGTCACTACCGATGAGCCTGATTTTGCAAAATTGAGCAACGCCGCAATCATCTAGCGGCGTAATTTGTCGTGCCTTCCTGCCCGCGCGTGGGAGCACACATGAAACGCATGCTGTTCAATGCGACGCAGGCCGAGGAACTCCGCGTCGCGATCGTCGATGGTCAAAAACTCATTGACCTCGATATCGAGTCGGCCAACAAGGAACAACGCAAGAGCAATATCTACAAGGCAATCATCACCCGCATCGAGCCCAGCCTCGAAGCCGCTTTTGTGGATTATGGCGCCGAGCGCCACGGCTTCCTGCCGTTCAAGGAAGTTTCGCGCAGTTTTTTCCAGCCCGGTGTCGAACCCGGCCGCGCCCGTATCCAGGACGCCCTCAAGGTCGGCCAGGAACTCATCGTCCAGGTTGAAAAGGACGAGCGCGGCAACAAGGGCGCCGCACTCACCACTTACGTTTCGCTGGCCGGCCGCTATCTGGTGCTGATGCCCAACAACCCGCGCGGCGGCGGCGTTTCGCGCCGCATCGAGGGAGAAGACCGCCAGGAATTGCGCGAAGTGATGGACCAGCTCGAAGTTCCCGGCGGCATGAGCCTGATCGCCCGCACCGCCGGCATCGGGCGCAGCGCTGAAGAATTGCAGTGGGACCTCAACTACCTGCTGCAACTTTGGAACGCCATCGACGGCGCGGCAAAATCCCAGAACGGCGCCTTCCTGATCTATCAGGAATCCAGCCTGGTGATCCGCGCCATCCGCGACTATTTCCACGCCGAGATCGGCGAAATTCTCATCGACACGGACGACATCTACGAGCAGGCGCAGCAGTTCATGAGCCACGTGATGCCCGGCAACGTCGCGCGCGTCAAGCGTTACAACGATGACGTGCCCTTGTTTTCGCGCTTCCAGATCGAACACCAGATCGAGTCCGCTTATTCGCGGCAGGTTACCCTGCCCTCCGGCGGCGCGATAGTCATCGACCATACCGAAGCCCTGGTCTCGGTCGACGTCAACTCCGGTCGATCCACCAAAGGCGCTGATATTGAAGAAACCGCCCTGCGCACCAACCTCGAAGCCGCCGATGAAATTGCCCGTCAGTTGCGCTTGCGCGACCTCGGCGGCCTGATCGTCATCGACTTCATCGACATGGAGTCGGCCAAGAGCCAGCGCGATGTCGAGAACCGGCTGAAGGACGCCCTGCATTTCGACCGCGCCCGCGTCCAGACCAGCAAGATCTCGCGCTTCGGCCTGCTTGAATTGTCGCGCCAGCGCCTGCGCCCGGCGCTCGCCGAAACCAGCTATATCACCTGCCCGCGCTGCACCGG
>CAZOMI010000029.1:0-33118 GCA_964580925.1 uncultured Methyloversatilis sp. | reverse complement strand
CTCGAAGCCGCCGACCAGCAGCCGCTTCAGGTAGAGCTCGGGCGCGATGCGCAGGAACAATTCCATGTCCAGGGCATTGTGGTGGGTGGTGAAGGGCTTGGCCGCGGCGCCGCCCGGCAACGGATGCATCATCGGCGTCTCGACTTCGAGGAAACCGTGACCACTCATGTAGTTGCGCACCGACTGCACCAGGCGACTGCGGGCGACGAAGGTGAAGCGCGTTTCCTCGTTGGTGATCAGGTCGAGATAACGCTGGCGATATTTCTGCTCGACATCGGTGAGGCCGTGGAATTTTTCCGGCAGCGGCCGCAGGCATTTGGACAGCAGTCGGATTTCCGCGCATTGCACGGTGAGTTCGCCGGTCTTGGTCTTGAACAGCGTGCCAACCGCGCCGATGATGTCGCCGAGGTCCCATTTCTTGAAGTCATCGTGCACCTCGACGCCGACACCATCGTTGTTGAGGTACAGCTGGAGGCGACCGGAGAGGTCCTGGATCGTCGCGAAACTCGCCTTGCCCATCACGCGTTTCAGCATGATGCGCCCGGCCACCTTGACCGCGATGGGCGTGGCTGCGAGCTCCTCGCGGGTCTTGTCGCCATACAGCTCGTCAAGCCGGCCGGCGAGGTTTTCGCGCGTGAAGTCGTTGGGGTAGGCGCGACCGCTCTTGCGCCATTCCGCAAGCTTTTCGCGGCGCTCGGCAATGATGTGGTTTTCGTCTTGGGCGGCGGGTTGGGTGGTGTCGGTCATGATGGTCTTCAGTAGAAACGATGAACGGTAAAGCCGAGCGCTTGCGCGGCATCGGCCTGGGTTTTGTCGGCGGTGGCGAATTCCGTGACGGCCAGCTGTTCCGCGACGGCCAGATGCAGGGCGTCCAGCGTGCGCAGAGGGGAGTCCGTCAGGCGGCCGATCAGATGGTAGGCGGTGGTGAAGTGGGCATTGTCGATGTCGCCAACGCATAGCGCGCCAGCGTGGATGTCAGCGGCCAGTTCCGCATTCGCGCGGTTTTCGCGCACGGCGTCGATCTCCCGGTTGCGGCGCCGGCGTGCCAGCGCACAGCGCATCTCGACGAGGGAGAGGTGGCTAACGGCCAGCGGACCTTGCCGGAGGAGATCCTCGAACTCGGCGCTGAACGGTTCGTCCAGATAACGCTTGACCAGCGCACTGGTGTCCGCATAAATCATCAGCAGCGATCTTCCCGGTCTTCGATGATGGTTTGCGAGAGCGGCGGGTCGAGCGGCTTCTGGCTGGCGCGGAACGCTGCCAGGGAGCGGAATTTCGGCTTGGCTGGCGTAATCGGCAAAATGCGTGCAACCGGCTCGCCGCGGCGCGTGACGATGACTTCGTCGTTGTCGGCGAACATCTGATCCGGGTGAGAAAGTCCTTCGCGGGCCTCGCGGATGGTGACGGTTTTCATGGCGGTTTTCCGTTGTGTGTCACGAACGGTTGAATTGTGTCACATGCGTCGATCGATGGCAAATGCGCCGTACCCCATGCGGGGCATTTCATACCCCATGCGGGGCATTTCATACCCGCTGCGGGGCACTTCGTCCCGCCAGCGCCGACTTTCCGCTGTGCGGCGCTCAACGCTTGCGCCGGCGCGGACGCGGCGGCGGTCCGCCAAAACCGTTCATCAAGGCGTCCAAGGCCAGGAAGGGATCGAGGTCGTCGTCGGGCTCATAGTCCTTGAGCGCCTGGGCCAGTTGCTTCGGGTCCGCAAAGGAGAGCAGGTCGGCTTCGAGATGCCGCAGATCGTTTGTCTTGCGCACGACTTCGGCATCGAGCGACATATCGACATGCACCGGCAGTATCTTCAGAGCGAAAGGAACCAGTCGCAGATAGGGCGCCAACGTGCTGTTGAGTTCGACCTTGAGCTCGGCATGTTGCTCGCGCAGCACCTGGATGTAGTGCCCCATGCGTTCCGCCGACAGGTTGGCGAGATGATCGGCATCGATCTGCTCGATTTCGAGCTGGATGTTGAGTAGTTCGAGCAGGTTGCCTTTGTCGTAGGCGCGATTGACACGCTGCATCAGCTCGGTTTTCTGTTTCGACGTCAAGTCGCCGCCGGAACGGTCGGGATGCAAGGCGCTGGCGAGTTTGCGATAGACCTCGCGCACCGACTGGCTGACCGCCTTTTCCGCGGCGGCGCGCTTTTCCTCGGCGGCGGCGCGTTTTTCGTCTGCAGCAGCGGCTTTGGCGGATTTTTTGGCAGCACGTTTTGCCGCGCGATCTTCCTTGGCCTGGGCTTGTTTGTGTTGCGCCTTGAGGATCATTTCTTCGAGGCTGTCGCCATCCGCGGAATCGTCCAGACGCACGCCGAAGATGTTCTCGACGATGTCTTGCGAAAACGCCTTGTCGAGTTCGCTGTCTTCGTCATGAGCGAGGTCACTGTGGCGGTCGTGCAGGGCGACGATGGCCGGGTCGTGTTCTTCCAGAATCAGGTCGCGCGTCAGTTCGACGATCATGCTCTGCAACTTGCCGCGCAGCCGTTTGCCGCGGATGGCGTTCTTGCTCTGAAACTGCTCGTCGAGCAGGTGCGCCATGGCGATGCGTTGCTTGCGTATTGCCGCGTAAAGCGGCATCAATTTCTCGGCGACATTCCGCTGGTAACGTTCCCCGTAGGTTTGCCATTCCTCGAGTTGCAGGCGTAGATCATGAATTTGCTTGATCAGTCGCTGGAAGGCGGCTTGCTGCTTGTCTTGCGGTCTGGTTTGCGCCAGTGCGTCGATCACGGTGAGACCGCGTTCTTGAGGCTCGTCGAAGAGTGTTGCTTGTTTTTGGGGGCGGGGCATGGCGAGGATTCGTGCGGATAAAAGAGTGGATGATGGGTTTTCAAGGGCGTTACAGATAGCCTTCCTGCTCGCCCTTTTCGCCGCCAGCTTGCAGCGACAGAGCCAGTGCACGCAGCGGATCGGGCAGTTTGTGGGGCGAATCGGCGGCAAGCAGGGCGGCGAGACGTTCGAGGTCGCGGGCGGTGAGCGGTTTGCGCGCTGTCAGGCTGTGCAGATCGGCGGCATCCATGCGCCATGGCTGCCAGTCGAGACCGGCCGCTTCCCATGATTTCCCGGCGGTGAGCGCGATTTCGATGCCGGCCGGATCGGGGTCGCAGGCCATTCTGGCGGGCGCCGGGGCGAGCGCGAGCAGGCGGGCGACGGCCGCTTGCCACCAGCCGGGCGGAAAGCCGGGCAGCCACAGCACGCCTTCGTTTGCGGCGCGACGGCGCGCGACGCGCTCGAAGCTGGTGCGGTTTTCGACCAGCGTCCAGTGTCTGACGGCCGCATCGCCGCCGGACGCGGCTGTCAGGACGGCGGGCGGGATGCCGAGAAAATCCGGCGTGGCGGCCAGGTCGAGCCGACCTTGCGGCAGGAAGAGATTCAGCGGAGCGGCAATGCATAGCAGCGGCGTATGCCCGGCGATGCCGCAGGCGGCGAGGTCGGCTTGCGTTTCCAGCCAGTCCCATTCGGCCGTGGTAATACCCTTGGTGTCGCCGCGCGCGTACTGGGCGAAATCGCGCCGGGTGGCTTGGGCGGGTCGGGCGGGATCGTCATTCCAGCGTTCCAGCGCGGCCAGTAGTGCGGCGCGCGCGGCTTCCTGGGCGGCCTTGGCTGCGCCGGGCGCGGGCAGACCGAGTGCCGCGCGCAGCGCCGGCAGGTCGAGAAACTCGATCCACAGCGCTTGCCAGCGCCCCTGCTGGAAGGCTTCCTCGACGGCGACCCAGCCGCCGGCGCGCAAAGCATCGAGCACGTCATGGGCGGTTTCGAAAGCGTCGCCGCCGGCGCTGGCCAATAGCGTCGGCCATTTGGCGCGCGCGCTGTCGCGGCGCAGCCAGCGGGCGGCGAGAGCGCGCCAGGCGACCGGCCAGGCGTCGGGAAGGGCGGGCGGGCCGTCGTTCTGCCAGCGCCTCCGCCGGCCGACGGCGACAATGCGCTCAGTCATGCGTTGCTCGTACCAGTCGGGCGATGCGCGGCGCCCAGCTTTCCCCCGGTTTTTTCTTGTAAGTGACCAAGGTCAGCATCGCCGGGTCGTAGACATTCACGTTGTGAGTGATCGGCGTGGTGATCAGGTATTGCGCCTTGGTCGCCTTGAGGAAGCCGGCGACGCGGTCGATGTTCATGATGTCCAGGTGGGCGAAGGGTTCGTCGATGAAGACGAAGCCGCCGGGGCGGTTTTCATTCGCCTTGTCCATCATCAGCGCGATGAGCAGGATCAGTGACTTGATGACCTGCTGGCCGCCCGAGGCTTCGCCGTCGTTGAGCCCCGCAAAGCCTTTCTGGTCGAAGTTGAAGCGCACATCGAGGCCGGCCTGGGCGAGCGTTACATCGTCGTTTTCCAGGCGCGGCAGGATCGGTTCGACGCCGACGTTGGCGAGCTGGCCGAGGGTTTTCAGGTGATGGCCATAGCTCTTCAAGGTGTGGCGCAGCACTTCGATGTAGGCGCCGCGCGCGGCATCGGTCTGCTCGGCGGCGCGGCGGTTTTCGCTGGCGCTGCGTTCCTGCTCGGCGCTTTGCTTTTCCAGATCGGCGAGACGCAGATCGCGCATGGCGATGACGTTGGCGTCGGTGATCCAGTCGTCTTCGCGCAGGCGTTGTTCGCTGCGCTCTATCTCGCGCTTGACGGCGGCCGCGCTGTCCCACTGCGCGGCGAGCGCGGCGTTGGCGGCGCGGTCTTTCCAGGCGGCAGGTAGGGCGTGGCGATCGTGACGCAGGCGCAGGATGCGGCGCGCCTGTTCTTCGCGCGCCGGGCGGTTGGCGGAGTCGGCCAGCGCCTTTTCGTGCATTTTGCGCTGGTTGTCTGTTGCGGCCAGCGCGAGTCGGGTGGCGATGGTGGCTTCGCGGGCGGTCTGGCTGGCCGAGTAGGCAGTGTTTTGTTGGGCGAGCAGTGCGGCGAGTTCGCGCTGCGCTTCCCGGCGCTCGCGTTCGGCTCTGGCGAACTCTTCCGCACGGGCGGCCATCTCCTGTGGCGCTTGGCTGCCGGCGAGGGCGGCGGCCAGGGCTTCAATTTCGCTGCAGTTCTTGTCGCGCTGGGTGTCGAGCGTGACGAGTTTGGCGGCGAGCGTGCAGCGTTCTTCTTGCAAACTGGCGAGCCGGGCGCGGCCGAAGTGGCGCTCGGTGGTTGCGGCATGGCGTCCGCCGCGCCGTTCGCGCAGATAGCCGTCGCGCGTGATCCAGTCCTGACCGCGCGGCAGCTGCGCGCCGTCTCTGACGGCCTCGACGCGCTGGGTGCGGTCGAGGAGTTGCATCAGCCAGCTTGGCGCCGGGGCGGTGAATTGCGCGATTTCAAGAACGCTTTCAAAAGTCGGCGCTGGCGGTACGGCACGGTCGGGGACGATGAAGTGGCGGTAGCGCAAATTTTCGCCAATGGCGAAGGCGCGCGCCTGATCGTCGGGATTTTCCAGAACGACCAGATGGCGATAGGGGGCGAGCAAGGCTTCGACGGCAGTTTGCCAAGCTGCGTCGGCGACTTCGACAATATCCGGCAGCAAGCGGTGCCCGATCCCGGCGGCGGCGAGGGCTTCGGTCAGTGCGCGCACTTCCGCCGGGTCGGCGCGTTCGCCGCGCAGCAGGCGTGCGATGCGCTCGTCGAGATCGGCGATCTGTTCCTTCAGCGGCAGGCAATGCAGACGCAGATGATCCTCGCGCTGGCGACGCGTTTCAAGTTGAGCGACCAACGCGGCGGCATCCGTGGCGCCGGCTTGCGCGGCGGCGGCGAGCAGCGTATCGCGCCGTTCCAGCAGCGTGGCGGCACGCGTCTCGCGGCGTTGCACGGCATCTTTGTCAGCTTGTAGGCGGGACAGTTCGGCATCCCAGTCGTCCAGCGCGGCGTTGGCCCGATCAACCTCTGCCTGCAACATTGGCAGCTGTTTTTCCAGTGCGGCCAGTGCCGCTTTCGCCTGGGCGTGGTCGCGGCGCTTGCCGGCCAGTTGCACGCCGGCCATGCGGGTCGATTCGCGCAGGTAATGGTACTCGACGCGCGGCAGGATTTCGCTGGTCAGCGCGATGCGCTCGTCGGTGAGGCGCCGCCATTCACGGTAACGATTTACCTGGCCGTTGAGCTTCTCGACTTCCGCGCCGAGCCGCTGTAACTGGCCTTCGCGGGCGGCGAGTTCCAGCGCGGCCTGGCGTTGGTGTTCGCGCGCTTCCTGATAGCGTTCCAGCACGGCCTTGTCGCCGAACACGTGAAAGACCAGATCGAGCAGTTCGCGCGGCGCGTATTCGCACAGCTTGTCGGTCTGGCCTTGCTCAAGCGACAGGACGCGAGCGATGGCGCGCGACAGCCCGGCGTGTTCCATCCGCCGCTGGTATTCCTTGAGGCCGAGCCACTGCGTCGTGGCGGCCAGTTGCTCGATGCTCGCCGCGCCCTCGACGACGGCATATTCGCGTGTCCAGTCGCCGCCTTTCTTCTCGATGCGGCAGGCCAGCGTAACCTGATCGGCAAGCAGCGGGAAGAACGGATGGGTGCGCGTGCCGTGGCGGCGGTTATCCACCACCGCGCGCAGCCAGGCGTAGGGCTGGCCGTTCTTGCGCACATAGCGCTTGTAGTCGCGCTTCTTCGAGCAATCCTGCCCGAGCAGGGTGCGCAGGCCGTCGAGCAGCGTCGTCTTGCCGGAGCCGTTCGGGCCGACGATGGTGACGATGGGCGCGTCGAGCGGCAGCGCCACGCGTTGCCAGTAGTCCCAGTGGACAAGTTCGAGGGTGAGGATGGGGAACATCAGTCGTCCCGATTCAAGGCAGCCGCGGCGGATTTGACGAGGCTTGCGGTGTCCGGCGGCGCGCTGCTCGCGAAAGTCGGCGCTGGCGGGACGGCAGCGGGCGGCTTGCTGGCCAGCAGATCGGCGAGCGCCCCGTCGATCAGGCGCGGTGCGAGGGTTTCGTAATCAAGCGCGAGGTCGAGTAGCGGGCCTTCGTGAATGATCTTGTTGCGGCGTTCGATGAAGCCCAGCCGCGAAAGGATGCCGAGGTTCATGTTGATGCGCGTCCAGCCGCCGCAGGCGTCGGCGTAATCGGCGCGCAGCGTGCTTTCGGCGATGCCGCGCGCGGCTTCGGCGGCGGCGGGCAGCGGCTTGGCGACGCCGAACATGTCGGATTGCTGATCGGCGTCGCGCGACCACTGGCGCTCGCGTTTGGGCAGGACGATCAAAGCCCACAGCAGCACCAGCAGCGCCACGCCATCGCGCGTCAGGCCGCAGTTGTTGTTGAGCCAGGTCGCGCCCAGACCGAATACCGCCTGCTCGGCATCGTGATGCAAGGCGACGGCGAGATGTTCGGCGAAGGGGTTGGCGAGCAGGCGCAGGCCGCTTTCGGCCAGCCGCCGTTCCACCTCGGCGCGAAAGTCGATGTCAATCAGCACGCGTTGGGCGAGCGGCGCGGTGCGCGGCACAAAGCGCGCGGCGAGCAGTTGGGCGATGAGGCGGGCGCAATCGGTTTGTGGGTCAGTCATGCTGGGGTTCCAGATGCAGGTCCTCGATCAAATGCACCGCATGCCGCGCGACCAGCTGCAGTGCGTCGCTGGCGGCGACAATGTCGAGCGGCAGGCCGGCCAGATCGGCCAGGGTCGGATCATCGGTTGCCTCGCCGATCAGCGGCAGCAGCGAGAAGCGGTAGGCAGCTTCGCGCCAGCCGTCGGCGACGACGGCGTCGGCGACGGACGTGCGTGCGGCGAGGCCGGCAAGCAGGGCGACCAGCGCCGGCAGTTGCGGCGGCAGCGGGGCGGCGAAATCGCGAGTCTCGGCGACATCCGCCGGGGCGGGGAGTGCCGTTTCGCCAGCGCCGACTTTCGCGCGCAGCAGTTCCGCCTCGGCGACGTCGAGCATTACATCGGGGGTGACGAACACCGGTTCGGGGACAAAGGCGATGGCGCTGGCGGCGCATGCCGCCAGCGTGGCGGGCGTGCGCGTTTTGAGCCAGGCGGCGAGTTCGGTCGAGCTCAGTCCACCCTGCGACAAATGCACGCGCTGGCGCGCCATGGCGGCGAGTTCGCGGCCGAATACGCCGGTCATGCGCATCAGTCGTGACTGACGCTGGCCGATCTCCTGCGCCAGTCGCCAACCGGCGGCGTCGAGCAGATCCTCGCGCGTCAGGGTGCGAATCGCCTCCGTGCCCTTCTCCATCCACAGAAAGACCGACTGCCAGCGTTCCTGGGCGGCGACGAGTTGCAGTTCAGAGCCGGAGCGCACGGCGGCGGCGAAGTCTTCTTCGAGTTCGGTCAGGCGCGAGAGCATCTGCGCCAGATGGTCTGGCGCGATGCGCCCGGCCGCCGCGCCGCCGGCGAGTTGCGCGGCGAGAAAGCCCAGCCCGGCGTCTTCGCCCTCGGCAAATTGCATCAGCGCCGACAATGCCGCCAATGCGCCGTGGCCGAGCGAGGAGACGCGGTAAGTGCGATCTTCGCTGTCCCACAGCAGCAGTTCGTGTTCGGCCAGGCGCTTGACTACTGTATCGAGCTTGGCCGGATCGAGATAGGCGAAATGGGTGTCGATCTCGCGCCGGCTCCAGCGCGGCGCGGCGGAGCGCTGGCCGATCTCGCGCAGCACCAGCAGGCGAATCTGCGCCGCGGCGAGGCTGCCGTGGAATAGCGCGCCGAAGGCGGCCAGCAGGTGTTGGTGCTGCATCAGGGGGAACAGCCCCGGCAGGTCGTCGGCGACGACCGACGGAGCGAGGTAGGCGGCGAGGCGCTCGTCCGCTTCGGCTGAAGAAGAGCGCGCCGCGCTTGCCATGGCGACCGTCAAACGCCCTGTTTCAGGCTCGCTTCGATGAAGGCGTCGAGATCGCCGTCGAGCACCTTCTGGGTATTGGAAATTTCGACGTTGGTGCGCAGGTCCTTGATGCGGGAATTGTCGAGCACATAGCTGCGAATCTGGTGACCCCAGCCGACGTCGGTTTTGCCGGCTTCGAGCACGTCGGCCGCGGCCTGGCGCTTGCGCAGTTCAAGCTCATAGAGACGCGATTTCAGCATGGCCATTGCTTCCGCGCGGTTGCGATGCTGCGAACGGTCGTTCTGGCACTGCACGACGATGCCGGAAGGCGCGTGGGTGATGCGGATCGCCGAGTCGGTCTTGTTGATGTGCTGCCCGCCGGCGCCGGAGGCGCGGAAGGTGTCGACGCGCAGGTCGGCGGGGTTGATTTCGACTTCGATCGAATCGTCGATTTCCGGGTAGACGTAGAGACTGGCAAAGCTGGTGTGGCGGCCGCCCGATGAATCGAAGGGCGACTTGCGCACCAGGCGGTGCACGCCGGTTTCGGTACGCAAAAAACCATAGGCATAATCGCCCTCGACCTTCAGCGAGGCGCTGCGAATGCCGGCGACATCGCCGTCGGTCTGTTCCAGTATCTCGGTCTTGAAGCCCTTTTTCTCGCAGTATTTAAGGTACTGGCGCAGCAGCATGCTGGCCCAGTCGCAGGCTTCGGTGCCGCCGGCGCCGGCCTGGATGTCGATGAAGCAGTTGTTCGGATCGGCCGGATTGGAGAACATGCGGCGAAATTCGAGGTCGGCCACTTTTGCCTCGACCGTGGCGAGGTCGGCTTCGATCGCGACGAACGTCTCTTCGTCGGCCTCTTCCTTGGCGAGGTCGAAGAGGTCGCCGGCGTCCTTGAGTTGCTGCTGCACGCCGGAGAGGGTGAGCACGACGGCTTCGAGGGATTTCTTTTCCTTGCCCAGCGCCTGGGCGCGCGCGGCATCGTTCCAGATGCCGGGGTCTTCCATGACCTGCTTCAGCTCGGCGAGTTTTTCTGCTTTGCCAGCGTAGTCAAAGATACCTCCGGAGCTGATCGCCGCGCGCTTCGAGGTCGGCGATGTGGTGGGCGACGGCGTTGATGCGTTCTGCTTCCATGGTGGATTCTCGAATCTGCAAAATCGGTCGATTATACGCGCCGAAAAACACCCGACAGCAGCCTTGCCGCCGGGCCGCCCCAAGGCAAGGCGGCGCGCGGCGCCAGCCGCAAATCGCACCTCGGCCAACAACAACGCTCCCCGTAACAAATGAGCGTAGCGAACAACAGTCACCCCTCCCGGGAGGGAGGGGCAGGGGGAGGGTGGGTGCTAGCCCCGTAATGCCTGCAATTCGGCGATGGTGACACTCAGTCGACTCGCCAGCGTGCTCCCCAGGTTTTTCATGATGGCGATGGCCACGCCGCGATGAGCGTCTAGCAGCGCGTCGAAATTCTCGTGCGGCAATACATAGGCTTCAACATCGCCGAGGGCCACGGCGTCGGAGGCATGCGCCGAGGCGGCACTGGCGTCGAGAAACCTTCTGCCGCCGACCATGTCGCCGGGGCCGCAGGTGGCGAGATGATAATGCTCCTTCTTGCGAATCGGCAGCAGCAGTTTGACCGCGCCGCGCCGGATGATGAACAGTTCATTGCCGGGGGCGCCGGCCTTGAACACGCGCTTGCCGGCCTTGATGGTGCGCAGCGTCATCGCCGCTTCCAGCGCGGCGATGGAAGCGGGAGAACAATTGGCGAACGCCGGCATGGCTGGCAGGTCGAGCACGGCGGCGGCGGCCGTATCAGCCGGAGATTCGGCGAGCGTTTGCAGCTTGACCCAATCCAGCGCATCGTCCAGCTGGCGGAACGCGAAGGCCTTGCTGGTCGGCCGCACGACGCCCGTTTCCTTGAGGAAACGCTTCATCTTCAAGCCACTGGGCAGGTCCTTGGGGATGTCGCAGAACACCAGGCAGGCGTCTTTTTCCTCAAGACGGTCCTTGATCTGTTCGAGCACATGGGTGGCGGTGACATCGAGCGACTGTACGCGGCGCATACTCAATACGATGTATTTGCGTTGGCCGATTTCCTTCTCCAGTGCGGTATGCAACTGGTTGGCGGTGCCGAAGAACAGGCTGCCCTGCAACTCGAAAACGACCATTTCTCCGCTTTCCTGCTCCAGCTTTGCGCGTTCGGCATCGGAGCGGGCGCGCTTCATGAGGATCTCGCTGCCTTCGATGCGGTTGCGGATCACCGAACTCCTGGTTTGTTCGCGGATGAACAGCAGCATGGCGAGCGCCACGCCGACGCCCGATGCGGCAATCAGGTTGCCGAAAATCGCCACCAGCACCACGGCCAGAATGACGAAGAAGTCGACGCGCGTCGAAGGCGTATTGAAGAAGGCCAGGCTGTGGCGGTCGATCATGCGGAAGCCGATGACGATCAGGATGGCCGCCAGCGCGGCCACCGGAATCCAGGCAATCAGCGGCGCGAGCAGCAAGAAGGCGGCGAGCGAAAAGCCACCCGTCATCAGGCCGGACACCCGGGTGGTCCCGCCGCTGGATACATTGATCAGCGAAGCGCCCATGGTGCCGGCGCCGGGAATGCCACCCACCAGCGCGGACGCCATGTTGCCGAGTCCCTGACCGACCAGCTCGCGGTTCGAATCGTGGTGCGTGTTGGTCAGGGCGTCGATCACCACGCAGGTCTTCAGCGTGTCGATGGAGAGCAAGAGCGCCAGCGTCAAGGCCGGTACGAGGACTTGCAGAACCACGGCAAGCCCCAGGCCGTGCAGGGCCTGCAGGTGCCGGCCGATGCTGTCGCCGAGGCTGGCTTCGCTGCTGGTCAGCACGCCGATCAGCAGGGGATTGTTCGCCGTGTCGAGCAGGGCCGGGTGCGCCAGGCCCAGCAGCAGGTAACTGGCGATTCCCGCCAGCAGGGCCAGGATGGCGGCCGGCACGACGGTGGTCAGGCGCGCCACCTGCAACATGGTGATGATCACCACCGCGCCGACGACGATGCTTTGCCAGGCCCACAGGCCCGGGCTGCCAAGCGCGGCGAGCAGTGTCGTTCCGCTCGGCGCGCCCAGCAGCTTGGGCACCTGGCTGCCGATGATGATCAGCCCGACGCCGGAGAGATAGCCGCTGACCACGGGGTAGGGGATGTAATTGATCAGGCGGCCGATGCCGGCCAGTCCCAGCGAAATCTGGATGCCGCCGGCCAGCAGGCCGATCAGGGCCAGCAACAGGATGATGGTTGCGGCGGGCGCGCCCTGCTGGGCAAAGCCGACCGCCAGCGCCGCCAGCACGGCGGCGGCGGGCGCGCAGGGGGCCGAGATTACCCGGCTGCTGCCGCCAAAGGCCGGGGCGAGCAGTCCGAGCGCGATGGCGCCGAGAATGCCGGCCAGCGCGCCATGCGCCGCCAGCGCGCCGCCCAGCGGCGCGAAGATGGTGACGCCGAAGGCGATGGCCGCGGGCAGCGCGACCAGCATGGCGGCCAGCCCGCCCCAGACGTCGCCGACGAGCTGGGGGCGGCTAAGCTGAAAAGACTTGGTGAGAGTTTCGAACATGGTGGTTCACGACAGAGTGAAATCCATCATATCCCCTTTGGTGCAGCATAGCCATGCGTCATTGCCGCGGGGTGACGCCGGTTCTCAGTGAATCTCGCGGGTTTCCAGAAAGACGAGATTGGGGTGGCGTTCCTGCGTCATCTGCAGGTTGACGCGGTTCGGCGCGAGATAGACGTAATCGCCGGCGCCGTCCAGTGCCAGGTTCACGCCGGCCTTGTCGGCCAGCGCCCGCAGATCGGCATCGCTGCCGCGCAGCCAGCGCGCGGTGGCGACATTGACGGGCTCGAAAAAGCAGTCGACGCCATATTCGAATTCGAGCCGGTGGGCGACCACGTCGAACTGCAGGATGCCGACCGCGCCGAGAATCAGGTCGTTGCTCGGCAGCGGCTTGAAGAGCTGGGTGGCGCCTTCCTCGGCGAGCTGCTGCAGGCCCTTCTGCAACTGCTTCATCTTCATCGGGTTGCGAATCTGGGCGCGGCGGAAGTGTTCCGGCGCAAAGCAGGGGATGCCGGTGAACTTGAGTTCCTCGCCTTCGGTGAAGCTGTCGCCGAGCACCACGGTGCCGTGGTTGGGGATGCCGATGATGTCGCCCGGCCAGGCCTCGTCGGTGGTGTTGCGGTCCTGCGCCATGAAGGTGATGGCGTTGTTCACCGCCAGAGTCTTGCCGGTCGACAGTTGCTTGAGCTTGATGCCGCGCTCGAAGCGCCCGGAACAGACGCGCACGAAGGCGATGCGGTCGCGGTGCTTGGGGTCCATGTTGGCCTGGATCTTGAACACGAAGCCGGAAAACTTCGGCTCCAGCGGCTCGACCTGGCGCGTGGCCGCGGCGCGATGCAGCGGCGCGGGCGACAGGTCGACGATGGCGTCGAGCAAGCTCTGCACGCCGAAGTTGTTGATCGCCGAACCGAAGAACACCGGCGTCTGTTTGCCTTCCAGATAGGCGTCCTTGTCGAAGGTGTGCGAGGCGCCGCGCACCAGCTCGATTTCCTGGCGCAGCTCGCCGGCCTGATAGCCGAGCAGCTCGTCGAGCAGCGGGTTGGCCAGGCCCTCGATGACCCGCGAGGTGCCTTTTTCCGCCTGCGGATCGAAGAAGAAGATGCAGTCGTCGTACAGGTCATAGACGCCGCGGAACCCCTTGCCCATGCCGATCGGCCAGGTCATCGGTGCGCACTGGATCTGCAGCACCGCTTCGATCTCGTCGAGCAGGTCGATGGGCGCGCGGCCTTCGCGGTCGAGCTTGTTGATGAAGGTGATGATCGGCGTGTCGCGCAGGCGGCAGACGTTCAGCAGCTTGATGGTCTGGGCCTCGACGCCGTTCACCGAGTCGATCACCATCGTCGCCGAGTCGACCGCAGTAAGGGTGCGGTAGGTGTCTTCCGAGAAATCCTCGTGGCCCGGCGTATCGAGCAGGTTGATCATGCACTCGCGGTACGGGAACTGCATCACCGACGAGGTGACCGAGATGCCGCGCTGCTTTTCCAGCTCCATCCAGTCCGAGGTGGCGTGGCGCGCGGCCTTGCGCGCGCGCACCTCGCCGGCCACCTGGATCGCGCCGCCGAACCACAGCAGCTTTTCTGTCAAGGTGGTCTTGCCCGCATCCGGGTGGGAGATGATGGCAAAGGTGCGGCGGCGGGCGATTTCGTGGGCGAGCTTGGACACGGCGGTACGGAACAACAGAGAGGGCGCGGATTATACGACCGGGAAACGAAGATGCAGAGAAGGCTGATGCCTGCGTCAGCGGGCGTTATGCCGGAACTAAAAGTCGGCGTGATTCAAGCCCTAAAGCTTTGCGACGCGCTCTCCGAAAGCATCCACGCTCGCCCAATGCGTGAACTCGACGCAGTCATGCGCGCCCGTCGGCCCGTGGGTCAACCACATGATGAAGCGAATCATCTGGCGGTCGAAGAAGCTGTAGCGCTGATAGTCGATCTTGCCGGCGAACACGCCGAGCAGGGCGGGTCGCCAGGCGGTCTTGCTGGTCTGCCGCCTGAAGGCCTTCATGTACGGGTTCGTATCGGGCGAGTCCTTGCCCGGCTTGCGGGCAACGACATTGACGGTAAAGAAGGCGCCGGGCCTGTCCGCCAACGCATGTTGATTGACCCGGATGAAGTCGAAGACCTCCTGGCGATGCTTGCCATAACGGATGCTGGCGCCGATCACGACCTTGTCATGGGACGGTACATCCGCAGGTGCCACGTCACCGAGGCAGGAAAGCGTCACGGCATGGCCCTGCTGCTCCAGGCCGAGCCGCAGCCGGTCGCAGATTGTGCGGGTGTGGCCGTCAACTGTCGAGTAGGCGATGAGAATGCTTGACATCAGATGCGAGTTTCAACGAAGTAGTCAACAAGGCGCCGCCGGCATTATCCCGGTCCGGCAGCGTCCCCCGGTTCTCTCAAAGGCGCGACTGCAGCCTCGCCCGTCGCCTTG
Source organism: uncultured Methyloversatilis sp. (assembly GCA_964580925.1). Lineage (GTDB taxonomy): Bacteria > Pseudomonadota > Gammaproteobacteria > Burkholderiales > Rhodocyclaceae > Sulfuricystis. The sequence goes on along the minus strand of CAZOMI010000029.1, from coordinate 18,433 downwards.
GCGATGGTCAGCTGCAGTTCGCAATATTCGTGCTGCGCTTCGACCGGGGTGGGATCGTCGGCGCAATTGCAGCCGGCGATGATGCCGGAAAAGAATACGCCAACCCGGGCATGGATGAAGCCAGGATCGTCACTGACGCCGAGGACCATCACGCTGACTGCATCATCGAGGGCATGGCTGCTGGAGGTCAGACATTGCTGCAGCGGCAACTGGCCACCTTGCAACTGCTCGATCTCATGCTTGAGCGTTGCGCTGAATCCGGGCTGCTGCCAAGCCTTCGCGGATTTGGGCAGGTGAATCATTTTCGTCTCAATCAAGTCAATCGGCGTCAGGCTTTCATTGACGCCAATGTATGCTTTTTTGGACCATCAGGCCAGGTGCGCGGCCGGTGCGCTGAACGGCAGGTCGAGCGCTGCGGCCACCGGCGCGCCGGCTCCGGGTCGGGTGCCAGGTGCAGAAAGGTGAAGATCACCTGCCCCACGTGCCCTCAATTCGCACACGCTGGCGGGGGTGAGGCCGACGCGATATTCGTGGCTCTTGATTTTCTTCGGCACGCCGACCAGCATCGCATCGTCTCCCTGAGGCACTGGGCTTCGTCATCTACAAGCAAATGATAGAAATGATAGTAGAGAGTGGCGGATGCCGCGAAAAAGTCAGCGTGACCGAAGGAAATCCTCATGGGACTGGCGGTACGACGTGGTCTGCCTGGCAACGTACGCTAGACAAGGGGTAGGCAAAGCTGTACAGTAGCGCGTACATATAAGGAGCCCTGAAATGGATGCGATTACCTACACGACGGTGCGCGCGAACTTGGCGAGCGCGATGGACCGAGTTTGCGAAGACCACGAAGCGTTGATTATCACCCGCAACGGAGAACAGTCTGTTGTGATGCTCTCGCTCGAGGACTACAAGGCGCTGGAGGAAACCGCCTATCTTCTGCGAACACCGGCGAACGCAAAGCGCCTTCTCGCGGCGGCAGCGCAATTGAGCGCCGGCAAGGGCGTTGAGCAGAAGCTGGCGAAGTGAAGCTGGTCTTCGCAAACGAGGCATGGGAAGACTACCTGTATTGGCAGAAGCAGGACAGGAAGCTGGTCGAGCGGATCAACAAGCTGATTCGCGAAATCCAGCGAGAGCCCTTCAGTGGCGTTGGCAAGCCCGAGCCGCTGAAACATGCCCTCTCAGGATTCTGGTCACGCCGAATCACGGATGAGCACCGCATGGTGTATCGGATTGAAGGCGGCGAACTCCAAATAGCCCAATTGCGTTTCCATTACTGAGAGGCCCGGCGACGCTGTAGGAAAATCCTGTTCATGGCCGGGCTGGATGGGGCCAGGCTCGGGTTTCCTTCATGGTGGCTGGCCAATCAACGCTAGACGCCGTAAGGGAGCTTGGCGGCCATCATCTCCTTCCGGTCAATCCTGCGCCCGTCGACGATGAAGGTTCCGTCGCCAACGGCATGAACCGTGCGTGTCTCCTTGCGTGCGGTATCGATGTATGCGGCAACCGCCTCCAGCACGACAATGTTGTGCTTCTTGACGATGTCGATGAGCTTGCACTCCATGTTGGCGAGGCACTCCTTGATCAGGGGCGACCTGACGAGCTTGCCCGGCACGGGCGTGAGCTTGAACCTGGCAAATTTGTCCGTGTTTGCCCCGGAGCAGGTTCCGATACCGACGACCTTGTCCAGCAGGTCAACCGTGGGAATGGCAATGACGCACTCCCGATTCTTTCGCAACGCCGCGAAAGAGTGATTCCATTCACCCGTGACGATGGCAAATACCGGGGTGAAATCCACCACCATGGTCCAGGAGATCGTCATGATGTTGTCTTGCTGACCATCATGGGTCGTCACCAGGACGACCGGCCCCGATTCCATCAGGGTAAAGGCTTTGCTCAGCTTCAACTCACGCATGCAAGCACCTCCTGATATTCACTTGTCCGATGGCCAATATATTCAGGGTAGCCCATGGCGCAAACAAAACCACGACACGAACAATCGGCTATTCAGCGCAAGGCGCCGATCTCGCGCAGATAGCGGGCTGCACCGGGGTGCAGCAACTCGCTGCGCGGAACTTCGTTGGCCGTGTTGGCCGCGGTGGTGTAGCGGCCCTGCGCCAGTCGCACTGCCAGTTTCGCCTCGCCGCGATGCACGGCACGGGCGAGGCGATAGGCGACCTCATCCGGCAAATCGGCGCGCGCCAGCACAAACGACCACAGGCCGACCGACCGAAGCGCCGTCTTCTGTCCGGCATAGGTTCCCGCCGGGACTTCCATGGGGCGCAGGAACGGATGCCTGGCCTGGATGCGGCTGATCTGCCCTGCATCCGGCACGATGAAACGCGCCCCGTCGGGTGCGGCGGCCACCTCGGTGAATCCGGGCCAGCCGATGCCGCCACCCCACAAGGCGGCGACTGTGCCGGAAAGCACCATTGCCGGGCCGTCGCCGGCCTTTTCCAGAAACACCGCCTGAAAATCCCGTTCCGGCTCCAGCCCCAGGCCGTCAAGCACGTCGCGGGCCAGTTTCGTCAGCCCGGAGGCGGGCGTTCCGAAGGCGACCGGCAGGCCCTTCAAGTCGGCAATCGTGCGATAGGGACTATTGCTGCGCACGACGAACATGCCGGGGCCGGGGTACATCGCGGCCACGATGCGCAATGCGCTGACCGGCTGACCGGCGCCAGCAAAAGTCGCCTGTGCGGCATTGCCTTCGACCAGGCCGACGTCGAGTTTGCCGGCCTCCAGCAGCTGCAGGTTTTCCGCGCTGCCACGGGTGGCGCGCGCCTCGATTCGCAAAGTCGGATCGGCTTCTGTCAACACCTCGGCCAGATGCCGGCCATAAAGCTGGAAGCCGCCCCCGGGGGTGGCCGTGCCGAGAACCACCACCGTGTTTTCCGCCTGCGCCAGCGCGCTCAGCAGAACTGCCGCCACCGTTACAAGATGGAACCGGAATGTTTTCATGTGCCGGCCTCAAACAGTTGTTCAATCACCGCTGCCAGCACCTGGCTGCGCGGTCGATACCACCTTCCTGGGGACGCTTGCAAAACGCCTGCATCAGCGAATCAGCAGCACCGATGCCACGGTACAAAGCGCCAGCAGGAGATTGATGCCGACCATTTTGCGAATCGAGTTGAGCGTGGCCGCCGCCGCTGGCCAGGCGGCTGCCGCGCAATGCTTGCTCAGCCGTGGATAGAGCACGGCGTAAACATGGCCGAATATGCCCGCCATCAGCAGGCCGAGCGTCATCATGAGGTGCCAACCGAGCGGCGCGAACTTGAAGCCCACCTGCAAAAACAGGGCAAAGCCGCTGATCAGCAGGATGACGACGGCAACCGCGGCGATGCGAAAGAACGACCTGAAGGTGGCCGCCCAGAGCGGCAGGCGCTGGGGCGGTTCGAGCACCTGCACGGCGGCGGGTCGCAGGCAGAAGTAGGCAAAGAACATGCCGCCCACCCAGATGATGACGCTGGAAATATGCAGGAAGAGCAGGAATTGGTTGAGCATGGTGTCGTGGGTCAGGGTGATTGATTAAAGGACAAGTGTAGCGAAGCTGCTGCGGCAATGGGTCGACTTGCGTGGCAGTGAGCAGCTCCGGGAGCGCGAAGCCCAGCGGAACGCGCGCGCAGCTGAAGACGTCCGGGCCGCTTGGGAAATGCTGATTAAGTCCCGATTCGTCATTCCGGCGCAAGCCGGAATCCAGGAATATCAACACGCTGGGCACCGGCCTGCGCCGGTGTGACGGACACGATCAGCGCCTCCCTTGAGGTAAGCGTGATCAGGGTCGCCCCAGGTCTTGCATGCATCAGCGCGGGCAAGACCTCGACGCACGGCTCGTCAATGTGCCCGGAGATGTATCAGGGCTTGCGCGAAAAAGTCGGCGCTGGCGAGACAAAGTGCCCCGCAGCGGGTATGAAATGCCCCGCTTGGGGTGCGGCGTCAGGCGAATTCGCTCAGCACCCCGCGGTGCATTTCCCGGCGGCGTCGAACTCCATTGTCCTGCCCGAGAGCGGGATATGTACCGGCACCTTGACGGCCTTCATGAAGGTCTCCGTCCGGCTGCCCGGGCGCAGTTTGCCGCCGATGGTGCCGACTTCGTTGGCGTGCGAGGCGATTACCGCCGCCGGCTTGACCAGCTCGTTGATCACGTAGGTGGCTTCGACGGGGCCGGTCGTGAACACGTCGCCGATGTTCATGACGGCGAGCTTGACGTTGTAGTGGTTGCGCACCACCAGTTCCTGGTCGGCGGTGATGCCGGTGTCGCCGGAGAGGTAGGTCACCAGGCCGTTGCTGAAACGGACGACGTAGCCGGTCGCCGGACCGACGTTGCCGGCGATGCCCGCTTCCTTCATCGCCTTGCCGACGACGCCGCCGAAATAATCGGGATCGAGGCCGTTGCTGTGCAGTGCGGCCACTGTGGCGATGCGTACGCCGCCGATGGTCACGCTGCCGCCGAAGCGGGCGAGAATCGAGTTGGCGGGATCGCCGTCGTTCGCCTTGAGCCTGGCCGCAAAGAAGGGCGGCATCTCGCTGCCGGTGACAATCTTCGACTTCTTGGCCAGCGCGATGTTGACGGCATTGGTGTTGGGCATCGCCGACACCGACGTATCGGGCTTGTCGCAGCTGCCCGCGTTCGGCTCCTTGTTATGCGCGTTGCCGACATGGTCGCCGTGCATGTGGCTGACGAGGATGATGTCGATCTTGCCGAGACGAGGATCAGCGGCGCCGGCAACGGTACGGCCGGGATCGTAGAGGATGCGCGTGCCATTCGGATCCTCGAAGACCAGCGCGCGGTCCTGCGGGCAGAACTCGCCGTCGATGCCGCCCAGCGGCGTGACCTTCACGCTCTGCGCGAAGGCGGGAAGTGTGAGTGCGGCACAGACGACGCCAATGGCCGCGATCGAGGTCGAACGACTCATGGGGAAACCCTCCTGTTGTGGTTGGGGGAACAAGTTACCATCGTCGGGTCATGGGTGGCAACCCGTGATGCCCTTACCGGCAACGCGGGTGGGCTGCCTCATGGGTCTTAACGTGAAAAGCGCAGCGTTTGCGCCGGGCCGTCCCAAGCAAACGCGGCACGCGGCGCAGCCGCAATCCGCACGCGTGCTGAAAAGAGCGCCCCGTGATACACGAGCGCCAGGGACAACAGGCGACGTAGTCGCGCGGTTGCGGCGAAGGCTAATGCCGGCAACGCCGGCGTTAAGCCGCGTAGCGGCGGCCGGAGGCAAAAACCAAAGCCCCCCGCGAGGGGAGCACCAGGCCGCAGGACGCAGGACGCCACGAAGTGGCGGTTCTGAGCGCAGCGAGGGATTTGGTGCAGCCGAGCAAAGGGGGGTGGGTGTCTTTCATGATCGGGGGCGTAGCCTGCGCATCATGAAAGTTATTCCGCCAGTTGCGCCAGCAGCAGATCCTGGGCGCAGGTGCGCACGCGGCGCGAGGGTTTGATCTGATACTGGCCATTGCTGTCCATGTCCCACGCCTGGCAGTTGTCGGCCAGATAGCTGCGCAAGCCTTCCTTGATGACGCGGCGCTTGAGCTTTGGATCAAGGATGGGAAAGCAGACCTCGATGCGGCGAAAAAAGTTGCGCTCCATCCAGTCGGCGCTGGCCAGATAGAGATTTTCCGCGCCATCGGCATGGAAGTAGTAAATGCGATGGTGTTCGAGAAAGCGGCCAATCACCGAACGCACATGGATGTTCTCGGACAGCCCTTTCACGCCGGGGCGCAGGCAGCAGACCCCACGCACGATCAGGTCGATATGTACGCCCGCCTGGCTCGCCTCGTAAAGCGCCTCGATGATCTCGGGTTCGAGCAACGAATTCATCTTGGCGATGATGTGCGCCTTGCGGCCGGCGCGGGCCGCCGCCGTTTCGGCATGGATGGCATCCAGGGTGTTCGCGTGCAGCGTGAAAGGTGATTGCCACAGATGCTTCAGGGCACTGGCCTTGCCGAGGCCGGTGAGTTGTTTGAAGACATCGTGAATATCGGCCGAAATTTCATCGTTGCAGGTCAGCAGGCCGAAGTCAGTGTACAAGCGGCTGGTGCGCGGATGGTAGTTGCCGGTGCCGAGATGGACGTAGCGGCGAAAGCCGGTCTCCTCGCGCCGCAGCACCAAGATCATCTTGGCGTGGGTCTTGTAGCCGAACACGCCATAGACGACATGGGCGCCGGCCTCTTCGAGCCGCGCGGCGATGGACAGGTTGGCCTCTTCGTCGAAGCGCGCCATCAGCTCGACCACCACCGAGACTTCCTTGCCCTTTTGCGCGGCCCGCAACAGATGCTCCATCAGCACGGAGTCGGTGCCGGTGCGGTAGATGGTCATCTTGATGGCCACCACCCGAGGGTCCTCGGTGGCCTGCTTGAGAAAGCTGATGACCGGCGCAAACGACTGGAAGGGATGGTGCAGCAGGATGTCGTTTTTCCTGATGCAGTCGAACATGTCGTAACGCCCGGTCAATTGCTTCGGCAGGCCGGGCTGGAAGACGGGGAATTTCAGGTCGGGACGATCCACCTGGTCCGGCAGCGAGATCAGGCGCACCAGATTGACAATGCCATGCACCTGATAGAGGTCATCGCGGTTGAGGCCGAATTGCTGCAGCAGGAAATCGGTCATGTCCGCCGAACAGTTATCGGCGACTTCGAGGCGCACGCCGTCGCCGAAATGGCGCTGTGGCAGTTCGCCCTGCAGGGCGGTGCGCAGATTCTTGACCTCCTCGTCATCGACGAAGAGGTTGGAGTTGCGCGTCACGCGGAACTGGTAACAGCCCTGCACCGTCATGCCGCTGAAGAGTTCGCCGACATGCCGGTGCAGGATGGAGGAGAGGAACACGAAGGCGTGATCGGCATCCGTCAGTTCGCGCGGCAGGCGGATCACGCGCGGCAGGGTGCGCGGCGCCTGCACGATCGCGGCGCCCGAGTTTCTGCCGAAGGCGTCCTTGCCTTCCAGCTCCACGGCAAAATTCAGGCTCTTGTTCAGCACGCGCGGGAAGGGATGGGCCGGGTCGAGTCCGATCGGCGTGAGCACCGGCATGACCTCGCGGTGAAAATAGTCGCTCACCCAGTTCTGCTGCGCTTCCGTCCATTCCGTGCGGCGCGGGATGACGATCCCCTCCTTGGCCAGTGCCGGCAGGATAACGTTGTTGAGCAAGGCATACTGCTCGTCGATCAGGACATGCGCTTCCTTGGTGATGCGCCGATACACCTCCTGCGCGCTGCGCCGGTCGGGGCCGGTGGCATTGCTGCGCATCTTGATCTGTTCCTTGACGCCGGCCACGCGGATCTCGAAAAATTCATCGAGGTTCGACGAGACGATGCAGAGAAACCGCAGGCGCTCCAGCAACGGCATGCGCACATCGGCGGCCTGTGCCAGCACCCGCCGGTTGAAGGCGAGCAGGGAAAATTCGCGATTGAGGAAGTGTTCGGCGGGAAAATCGTGCAGCGGATACTGGGGCGTCATGACTTTTGATGGAGCGGTGGTCGGTGAATGGCGATGCAATTTAGCCATGCAAGTATGACACGCTCGTGCGCCGTTCAGCCAGCGCCGACTTCCTGTACAGTTCAATCAGGCCACGCTGGTTGGGAACAAGCAGCACATTCCAGAGGAGGGACGCATGAAGAAACTATCCATTGCCGGCTTCATCCTTGCAGCGGCGCTGGCCTGGCCAGCGGCTGCCAGCGGCGTCAATCTGGGCAAAGCCACCATCAAGGCAGCCGATGGGTCGGAGGTGCCGGTTGAAATCGCCACTCCGGCGGGCAAGGGGCCCTTCCCGCCGCTGCTGTACATCCATGCCAAGCGCGGCTACGCGGACGAAGATCGCGCCCATGTGCGCGAGCTTGCCGAACAGGGCTTTCTCGTCGTCGCCCCCGACTGGCAGTTCGGCCGCTTCATCGAACGCTGGCCCGCGGAGCACAATCCCGAAACCGAGCTCGACGTCGAAGCCGCGCTGGACCATCTGCGGGCGCTGCCCAATGCCTGCCGGCAGCCGATCGGCATCGTCGGGCTGTCGCGCGGCCCTTATTACGCCATTCGCCTCGCCGCCAAGCGCGGCCAGGACATCGCCGCCATCGTCAGCTATTACGGCCACATGCAGAACCCCAATGCGCCCGAACCCGACCAGCTGTTCCGCTTCGCGCCCGAAATCATGCAGATCACCACGCCCATGCTGTTCCTGATCGGGGAGCAGGATTTCGAACTGCGTCGCATCAATGGCGGTCGCGCGTTCTATGCCCTGTGGGAGCGTGGCGTCCCGGTTGAATATCAGGTCTATCCCTTGGCGCGGCGCGCCTTCGACTTTCGCCTTGACCAGACGCCGGAAGAGCAGATAGCCAAACGCCACGCGCGCGAACGCGCACAGCGCTGGCTGATGCGCTGGATGAAGCTGACGCCGGAGATGCGCTGCCGGTAAGTGCTGCAACCGGCGTCCTGCCGGCCCCCGACTGCCGCCCTGGGCTAGAATTGCATCCACTGCCCCTCCCGGATTACAACGCATAGTGGTTCACGAACACGTCGCCGCCGTCGACATGGGTTCCAACAGTTTTCGCCTGCAGGTCGGGCGGATTGTCGGCAACCAGATCTACCCGCTCGACGGGTTGAAGGAGACAGTGCGTCTGGCCGCCGGGCTGACGCCGGAAAAATATCTTGACGAGGCCGCGCAGCAGCGCGCGCTGGAAGCCTTGGCGCGCTTCGGCGAACGCCTGCGTGACTTCGCACCCGAAGCGGTGCGCGCGGTGGCGACCAACACCTTGCGCGTCGCCCGTAACGCCCCGCAGTTTCTGGCCAAGGCCGAGGCAGCCCTGGGTTTTCCCATCGAGGTGATTGCCGGCCGCGAAGAGGCGCGCCTGATCTATCTCGGCGTTGCCCATACCCTGCCCAACCCGCAGGTCCGCAATCTGGTCGTCGATATCGGCGGCGGTTCGACCGAATTCATCATCGGCCAGCACATCAAGCCGCTCCAGCTCGAGTCGCTGTACATGGGCTGCGTCAGCTTCAGCCTGCGCTTCTTTCCGGAAGGTCGCATCGACAAGCGCGGCATGCAACAGGCCGAGTTGGCTGCCGGCCGCGAGCTGCAGACCATCGTCAAACAATTTCGCGACTGCAGCTGGGAGGCGGCCGTCGGTTCATCCGGCACGGCCAAGGCGATCCGCGACATCCTGGAACTCAATGGCTATGCCGACGGCAGCATCACGCGCGCCGGCCTGGAGCGCTTGCGCAACCGCCTGGTGAAGGCGGGGAGTGCCGAGAGTGCCGGACTGCAGGGCATGCGTCCCGAGCGGGTGCCGGTCATCACCGGGGGCGTGGCGATCATGTCGGCGGTGTTCAAGGAATTCGACCTCGACGAGATGAACTTTTCGGAGGGCGCCTTGCGGTTGGGCGTGCTCTACGACCTGCTGGGGCGCTATCACCACGAAGACCTGCGCGAAGCGACAGTCAACCGCTTCATGCAGCGTTACGAGGTCGACGCCCAGCAGTCGACGCGCGTCAGCCAGATGGCGCTGAAGCTCTATCGGCAGTTGCGCTCGACGGACCTGGTGGAGAACTCGGTCAACGCCCAGTTTCTGGTCTGGGCGGCACGCCTGCATGAGATTGGCATCTCGGTGGCGCATGCCGGTTACCACAAGCACAGCGCCTATGTGCTGGCCAATGCCGACATGCCCGGTTTCTCGAAGCGCGACCAGGCCTTGCTGGCGCGTCTGGTGCTCGCCCACCGCGGCAAGCTCGAGCGGGTGCAGACGCTGACCCAGACGATGCCCGAATACCTGCCGATCTTTTGCCTGCGCATTGCGGCGCTCCTCAATCGGGCACGCGACGATGCCCCCCTGCCGGACATCGATGTGCAGATCACGGCCAAGGGCTATGAACTGAATATTGACCGGGCCTGGCTGGCCAGCGCGCCGCTGACTGCTGCCGTGCTGGCCAGTGAAGCCCAGCAGTGGGCAAGTGTGGACATCGAATTCAGGGTGCGCGCCAGGCAGCGGCGCGCCACGGCTGAAGATTGACTTGTCCCTCAGTCAATATGTCCCGTGCCGGTTTTAGCGAGACACGCGGTGCCTCCGGCCAGCCCGAATTGCTGCTGACCGGGCGCTGGACGCTGCGTGCGCTGGCAGAGAAGGGCGAGGCAGACGCTGCCTGGCAGAACCGCTTGCAGGCACTCGGTCGCCGTGACGCGGTGAGCTGGAATTGCCTGGACATCGAGGCGCTCGACTCGGTCGGCGCCTTGCTCTTGTGGCGCAGTTGGGGTCGCAAATTACCCGAGTTGCTGCTGATGCGCCCCGCGCATCTGAATATATTCGGGCGCATCGCCGCCGCCGATCGCGAGCCGGCGGCGGTCGTCCCGCCGCGCTCGCCTTTCGAGGGCCTGATCGCGCTGGGCGCGGGCGTGCTGTCGGTCATCCGGCAACTGCGTGATTTCGTCGCGCTGCTCGGGCAGTTGGCGCTGGACCTGCTGCATCTGCTGCGTCATCCTGGCGATCTGCCGGCACGAGAAATTTCCGCCAACATCTACAAGAGCGGCATGCGGGCGATGCCGGTAACCGCGCTGGTCGGCTTGCTGATCGGCATTGCCCTGTCCTATCTGTCGTCGTTGCAGTTGCGCCAGTTTGGCGCCGACATGTTCATCGTCAATCTGCTCGGCCTTTCCATCATCCGCGAGCTGGGGCCGGTGCTGGTCGCCGTGCTGGTTGCCGGCCGCTCCGGCTCGGCGATGACGGCGCAACTGGGCGTGATGCGGGTGACCGAGGAAATCGACGCGCTGGCGACCATGGGTGTGTCAACCAGCCTGCGCCTGGTCCTGCCCAAGGTGGTGGCGCTCGCCGTGGTGACGCCGCTCCTGGTGCTGTGGGCAACGGCGCTGGCGCTGCTGGGCGGCATGCTGGCGGCGGAACTTCAATTGGGTATCGGGATTGGCTATTTCATCGAGACACTGCCCAAGGCGGTGCCGGTGGTCAATCTCTGGATCGGCCTGGTCAAGGGCGTCGTGTTCGGCCTGGCGATTGCGCTGATCGCCTGCCATTTCGGCCTGCGCGTCAAACCAAATACGGAAAGCCTGTCGGCCAACACCACCGCCGCCGTGGTGACGGCGATCACCGTCGTGATCTTCATCGACGCCGTGTTCGCCGTCGCCTTGCGCGGCGTCGGCGTGCCGAGATTATGAAATTTATGCCCCCCCACGCTCGTCCCACGGGGATTTCCTTAGGTCACAAACCCGGCTCGCTGCCCCCCATGAAATCACCCGTAGCGGTGACAGGGGGGTGCATGCCTTCTTGGGGCGGCCCGGCGAAGGCATGAATCCCGTCATTGCCATCAGCGACCTATCCACCCGCCTCGGCGGGGTGTGGATTCATCGTCATCTGAATCTGGAAATCGCGGCGGGCGAGATGGTGGCGCTGGTCGGCGGCTCCGGCAGCGGCAAGACGACCCTGCTGCGGCAGATGATCGGCCTCCTGACGCCCACCCAGGGCACGATCCGCTTGTTTGGCGAACCCTTGTTCGGCGGCGGGGTGGTGCGCGAACGCGCGCTCCGGCAACGGTTTGGCGTCCTGTTTCAGCAGGGCGCGCTGTTTTCCGCCCTCAATGTGTTCGACAACATCGCCTTCCCGCTGCGCGAACTCGGGTGTTTCGACGCGACCACGATTCGTGATCTGGTGATGCTCAAGCTCGAAATGGTCGAACTCCTGCCGCAACATGCCCTGTTGCTGCCGGCGGAATTGTCCGGCGGCATGGTCAAGCGTGTCGCGCTGGCGCGCGCCCTGGCGCTGGAACCGGAACTGCTGCTGCTCGACGAACCGACCGCCGGCCTCGATCCCGATCGTTCCGCCGGCTTTGTGCGCCTGATCCGCCGGCTCGGGGATGAACTCGGCCTCACGGTGCTGCTGGTGACCCACGATGTTGCCACGCTGGCGGCGTTGACGGCGCGGGTTGCCGTGCTCGCCGAGCAACGTATCCTGGCCTATGGCATGCTTGATACGGTCAGGCAATTCGACCATCCTTTCATCCGCAAATTTTTTCACCGATCGCCCTGAATCCATGGAAAACCGTTCCCATGCCCTGCTGGCGGGTCTGTTCACCCTGCTGTTCCTGCTGGCCGCCGTCGCCGCGCTCTGGTGGTTCGCGGGCGGGGGCGACCCGACCCATACCTACATCCTGGAAACGCGCGGCAGCGTGACCGGACTGAATCGTCAGGCCCAGGTGCGCTATCGCGGCATTCGTGCCGGCAAGGTCATCGACATCGAACCTGACGAGCACGATCCCGACCTGCTGCTGGTCGAGATCACGCTGGGCCGCCAATACCGCCTGACCGACAAAACGGTGGCCAAGCTCAAGTACCAGGGCGTCACCGGCTTGGCCTATGTGATGCTGGAAGAGGCCGGGGAGGGCGGGCGGCCGCTGGATACCACGGGCCTGACGCCGCCGCGTTTGAAAATTCAGCCGGGGCTGTTCAACGCGCTGGACGACAAGGCCGGTGCGCTTGCGGATCAACTCGCCGATCTCGGTCAGCGCCTCAATCGCCTGCTCGATGATCGCAATCTCCAGAATGTATCAAAAACGCTCGACAATCTGGCCGCCGCTTCCGAAAGTTTGCAAGACCTGCCCAAGGTCATGGCAGGCTTGCGTAACGCCTTGTCAGATGCCAATCTCGCGCGCCTGCAAAACCTGCTGGCCCACCTGGAAAAGACCGCTGGCGAGGCTGCGCCGCTGACGGTCGAGGCACGCGCGCTGGTCGCCCAGATGACGGCCCTGGCGCAGCGACTTGAGAAGCTGGTGGCCAGCGCCGGTGGCGTGAGCGACCGGTTCGGCACCGAGACGCTGCCGCGCGCGGAAATATTGATGGGCGAGCTGACCGCCGCCACGCGCCGTCTCGACCATCTGCTCGACACGCTTGGCGATACGCCGCAGGCCGTGATCTTCGGGCCCGCTCCGGCCAAACCGGGGCCGGGCGAGGCGGGTTTTGTCATTCCCCATCGGACGGAATAATTCCATGCGCAAAATCGCCATCATTCTTCTGGTTGCGCTGCTGGCGGGCTGCGCCGGAACCTCCTCGCGCCAGTCCGGCATTGCCCAATATGACTTCGGCAATCTTGCGGGTGCCTGGGGCGCGCCCGGCCTGCCCATCGTCACTGTCGCGGTGCGGGCGAATTCCTGGCTGGATTCGCCGGCGCAGCGCTATCGCCTGGCTTATGCCGACAGCTTGCAGCGGCACGCTTACGCAAACAGTCGCTGGGCAGCGCCGCCGGCCGAATTGCTGGAGCGCTTCCTGCAGCGGCGCATCGTTTTTGGCCAGCCCGATTTCACCGGGCCGGGTTGTCGTCTGCAACTGATGCTGGACGAAATCGAGCAGCGTTTCGATACCCCGCAAAGCAGCCAGGTTGTGCTGGAAGTGCGCGCGAGTTTGCTGTCGTTGCGGGGCGATGCGCCGTTGTCCCGGCGCGCCTTCCTGATCCAGAAAGTCGCGCCGACTGCCGATGCCAAGGGCGGCGTGGCGGCCACGCGCGAAGCCGCGCAGGCCCTGGCGGACGAACTGGCGCAATGGTTGAATGAACTGGCGCGCGAACGGCCGCAAGTCATCACGCTATGCAAGGAGAAATAATGGCCCCCCACGCTCGTAAATTCGACTCGCTGCCCCCCACCCCCAGAGGGGGCAATCCGCGCATTCCCCCTTGGGGCGGCCCTGCGGAGGCATGATCATGACCACCGAATCCATTGTGCTGAACGAAAATCATGACGGCGTGGTGACGCTGACTCTTAACCGTCCCGCGCAATTCAACGCGCTATCAACCGAGCTATTGACCGCGCTGCAAGCGGCGCTCGAAAAAGTCGGCGCTGACAGGACGGCGCGGGTCGTCGTCATCTCCGGCGCGGGCAAGGCTTTCTGCGCCGGGCACGACCTCAAGCAGATGCGCGCCAACCACGACAAGGCCTATATGCAGCAGCTCTTCAAGCAGTGCGGACGCGTGATGAGCCTGCTGACCGAACTGCCGCAGCCGGTGATTGCCCGGGTGCAGGGCGTCGCCACGGCGGCCGGCTGCCAGCTGGTGGCGAGCTGCGACCTGGCGGTTGCCGCCGACGTGGCGAAGTTCGCGGTGTCCGGCATCAATGTCGGCCTGTTTTGCTCCACCCCTGCCGTCGCGCTGGCGCGCAACATGGGCCGCAAACCAGCGTTGGAAATGCTGCTCACCGGCGACTTCATCAATGCCGCCGAAGCGCAGCGGCGCGGGCTGGTCAATCGCGTCGTGCCGGCCGAGCAACTCGATGCCGCAGTGAAGCAACTCACCGACAGCATCTGCGCCAAGTCGGCGGACGCCATCGCCATGGGCAAGCAGCTCTTCTACCGCCAGCTCGAAATGGGCCTGGCCGGCGCCTACCAACTCGCCGCCGAAACCATGGCCTGCAATATGATGACCGCGGATGCCGTGGCGGGCATCGACGGCTTCATGAACAAGCGCAAGGCTTGAATGGCCTATCGTCGATCGCATCCCCAAGCAATAATTGCTGCATCTCAAGAGTTGTCGGGAAAGTTTACATTCGCCGGCGCAGTAACCGGGGCGCAAAGGCAGCAGGTGCCGGCGCCCCCAGCATAACAAACTGATTAACTTGGATAATCTGCGCAAACCGTGATCTTGCGCACGGAATATGCTCGATCTGACCGATCCCGCTAGCTATACGGCATCGTTCGTCACAAACTTTGGTGGCGGCACTGTGGCAGGTTCGGAAGCCGCGCTCCTCGCCGGTCTCGGCAACGGGCAGGCGTACTTCAACATCCACACCAGAGCATTTCCGGGAGGGGAGATTCGCGGCTATTTCGCGACTGTCCCCGAGCCCGCGACCCTTATGTTGATGGCGCTCGGCCTGGCCGGGCTCGGCTGGAGCCGGCGCAGGGTTAAAACGTCAGCGCATCGTCGATTGCCTTGATCCCGGCAGTAGCGCAACTGTCGTCGGCCTCGCCGCCGGGGGCGCCGGAGACCCCGATGGCGCCCACGATGCGACCCGCGGATTCGATCACCTGACCACCGCCAGCCGCGAGAAAGCGCGGCAAGCTGCGCAGGCCACTCATGGGCTGACCGGCCTGGGTATCCACGGCAAGCGCGCTGGTCGAGGTACGAAAGCTGACCGCCGTCCAGGCCTTGTTGGCGGCTACTTCAATCGTATGTGGCCCGGCGTAACGGTCGCGGATTAATACCTGGGTGATACCGGAGCGGTCGGTCACGGCGACCGCCACCTGAAATCCCTGTTTGCGACAGGCCTCCAGGGCGGCGCGTGCCGCCGTCAGGGCAACCTCCGGCAACAGCGACCTGGTTTCGAAAGTGCCTTCCTGGGCATTTGCCGACATGGCAACGGCAAGGGCCAGGACTGCTGAGTATCGAGTGATCTGCATGGTTTTCTCCTCAAGTGTGCGTGAGCGTTCTTCATTAGCTGTCAGCGGTCGTCATGGCCCACAATTGACCGAGCGAAGCTGCACTACGCGCCGGACAGAATCTCGTGCGACACGTTGTCGACCACGACGGGGCAGTCCATGTAGGTGACCGTCGGATCGGTGTTGTACTTTTCCCTGACGAAGGCCCGCCAGCTCTCGCTGTACATCACCTCGGCCTCGGCCTGGCTGTTCCACAGGTAGATGCCGCCGACCGTGCTGCCGTCCTGCGACAGCACGTAATACTTGCGGATCAGTCCCGGCACGTCCTGGTATTTGGGCGCGGTGCTCAGGAAAATCTTGCGCGCTTCATCCAGTGTCAGCGGCTTCGGCAGCTTGAAGGTGGCCATGGCAGTGATCATGTGCGTTCTCCTCATTGTGGTGCAGTGAAGTTGCGACGCCGGCTATTGCGGCGGCATGGTGCCGACGAACCACAGAAAAATTGCTACGCCGGCAATCAGCGCGGCATCGGCAAGCAGGGCGCCGACGGCAAGGCCTTCAACCAGCCTGTCCTTGACCTGAAAAACCTTGCCGCCCCACAGATACCGCCAGAACTTGAGATGCAGTTCCTGCAGTTTTGGCGAGATCGAATCCAGCTGCTTGCTGGTGGGCTGTCCCAGCGCGGCGAACTCTTCAGGATGCTTCTCCTGCAGCACGCGCAGCAGCAGCTTGCGAAACAGCCAGCCGCTGCCCATGGCCAGCAGGATGGTGACGATGGCAATTCCGGTCATGGCGTCGTAGTCCCGGGTTTGCCGTAGCCGGCGCCAGCGTTGAGAAATGGTTTGGTCAGGCGGTTCATGAGGATGACTTTTGGAAGTGGCAATAAACGAACTGCTGCAATGCACCTGAAGGCGTGCGGTGTTCTTCCTTCGCATGCTGTAGCAAAGTAAATGACGCGCCGAACGCTGCGTGCAACTGAGCGGCGCTGTAGCGCACGACGGGCAGGCCGCTGCATTGGCTGGGGCCATCTTCCGCAAAGGTGGCGACGATGACATGGCCACCCGGCTTGAGCGCGCGCAGAACGGTCGCGACATAGGCCTGCCGGTCATCGGCTGACGTCAGGAAGTGAAATACGGCCCGGTCGTGCCATAGCGCATAGGCGTTGGCCGGGAGGGTTGCGCTGGTGATGTCGGCTTCAAGCCACTGCACCGCTTCACTCGCCGCACCAAGCCGCGCCTTGGCTGCGGCGAGTGCCGCCGCTGAGAGGTCAAGCACCGTGAGGTTGGCGTAGCCATCCGCCAGGAGGCCGTCGACGAGCCTCGAAGCGCCCCCGCCAACATCGATGATTGGCGCGGACAAGGAGATTCCCGTGCCGCGGATCAGGTTTAGGGACTGCCCGGCATGTTCCTGGAACCAGCCGACCGACTCGGCAGCTTTAGTCGAGTAGATGTGATCCCAATGGGACTTTGACTGCATTTGATCTCCAATAATGACGAGAGCGGGGTTAACAAAGCGCAGCGGATGCCGGGGCTGCGCGTTCCGGAAAAATGCGCAGCTCCCCTTTGCATTGGCGGCATGCCCTGTATGATTGACATCATCACATTATCTCAACAACAAATCACCTCACACTTCCCCTGGCGGTTACGGGCAGAGTTGAGTGACAACCAAAATGTGATTCCACTCCGGAGCCCTTGCTCCGGTTTGAGCACCCCACCTCAAGGAGACCAGCATCATGACTGAAAATACAACCGTCACCATCGACATGTCGGGGCTGCCCTGCCCGGCGCCGTTGCTCGGTGCCAAAAAAATCATTGATGACCTGCAAGCCGGGCAGACCATGCGGCTGCTGTCGGATTGCCCCGGTTCCTCGGACGACCTGTTTGCCTGGTGCAAATATACCGGCAACGAAATGGTCAGCGTTGACAAACAGGCCGATGGCAAGACCGCCTATGTCTTGCGCAAAGCCGGCGGCGCCAGCGCCACGCCGATCGCCCACGCCACGCTCGATATGCGTGGCGTGTCCTGCCCTGGCCCGATCCTCGAAGCGAAAAAGCTGCTCGATGCCATGAAGTCGGGCGAAGTACTGCAATTACTGAGCGATTGCTCCGGCGCGATGGATGACATCAAATCCTGGGGCAACTCGGTTTCCATCGAATTGCTCGCCACGCAACCGATGGCGCGTGGCGCCCAGGAGTTTTATCTTCTCAAGAAGTAAGCCGCCCCAGTCGATCAACAAACTGGGGAGCACTGATCAAGTCCGTCATTCCGGTGTAAGTTGGCATGACGGAAATGGCAGGGAACGGCTCGTGTGTAGTGTTTTCGATGGGAGAGTCGCCGTCCCTGACTATCCATGCGCTGGCGTTGCGTGCTGCCGATGCTTTAGTTTGCGGGCACAAAAGGCGTAGGCCGACAGGAGGTTCCGGGCTATGCTGCGCCATTCACCGGGAGAATCCTCATGTCGCTCGACTTTATGGTTCGCCACCTGCGCATCATCGGTTTCATGGGCATCGCCATCAGCATTGTGGCCTGGTGGCTTGATCTCGATGGCTGGGTCTATACGTGCCCCTACTGTCGCGTGCAACGCACCGTCATCGGGCTGATCGGCCTGCTGATGATCCTGCCCAACCCGCAGCACTGGGTTTCGCGCTATGTGGCATCGGTGTTTGCCGTGATCGGCCTGGTGGTGGCGGCCGCGCATTTCTTCAACAACCTGAAGGAATTGATTTCGGGCGATTACGTCTGGGACGATGAATGGTACTTCGACCCATTGCTGCTTGCCTTCTGCGCATTGTGGATCATGACCGGGCAGATCCTGCTCTTGTATCAAAACCCGGACCGCCCCGGAAAGCCCGTTAGCGGATGATGCGCCCCGCGATCCAGTCTTTGGTTTTTTCCATGTCCATGTCGTAGCTGCCGCATTGCATCATGCTGAAGCCGAACACATAGGCATAGAGCAGGGCGCTTCTTGCGGCGGCTTCGGTGGGGGGGAGAGGCCAAGATGGCGGAAACCGTAGTCTGAAAATCATCTAGCCGGCCTCCCACTGCGGTGAGGCGGTGGGGTTAAAGTGAGTTTGCTAACTTGCTTAACCACAGGAGGC
>CAZOMI010000028.1:0-33233 GCA_964580925.1 uncultured Methyloversatilis sp. | reverse complement strand
ACCGCGGACCTCTTGCATGCCATGCAAGCGCTCTCCCAGCTGAGCTATACCCCCAAAAGAGAGGGCGCATTATACGGAAGACATTCGCAGTGTGTAAAGCCGCTTCTTCAAAAAATTGCTAAAAATATTCAGAGGATTTTACCGGGGTTCATCAATTGCCGCGGATCCAGCGCCTGCTTGAGCGCACGCATCAGGTCCATCTCGACCGCGCTCTTGTAGCGCGGCAGTTCGGCGCGCTTCAATTGGCCGATGCCGTGTTCGGCCGAGATCGAGCCGCCGAGCTCGGCGGCGATGTCGTGCACGAGGCGATTGACGGCTGCAGTTTGGGCAATGAAGGCGGCGTTGTCGGCCGCTGCCGGATTGGACGGGTTGTAGTGCAGGTTGCCGTCGCCGAGATGGCCGAAGCAGACGATGCGGATGCCGGGAAACGCAGCAAGCAGCGCCGCGTCGGCGCGCGCGATGAATTCCGGCAGCCGCGAGGTGGGCACCGAGATGTCGTGCTTGATTGACAGCCCTTCGATTTTCTGGGCCGTCGGGATGCCCTCGCGCAGCGCCCACAGCGCCCGCGCTTGCGCCAGGCTCCGCGCGACGACGGCGTCGCTGGCATGGCCCGCCGCGATGCCCGCGGCCAGTGCGTTTTCCAGTGCAGGGACCAGCGTGTTGCCTGCTTCCGGCTGCAGGGTATCGACGATCTCGACCAGTACCTGCCATTGCGGTCGATTGGCCAGCGGGTCGCGGCTGTCGGGGAGGTTCTTCAGCACCAGGTCGAGCGCGGGACGACCGATCAATTCGAAGGCCGTCACGCGATCGCCGAGTTTTTCGCGCAGCAGCGAGAGCAGGGCGACTGCCGCCGCCGGCTCGGCAACGGCCACCCAGGCCGTGGCCGTATGCGTCGGCTGCGGAAAGAGCTTGAGCACGGCGGCGGTGATCAGGCCGAGCGTGCCTTCCGCGCCGATGAACAGTTGCTTGAGGTCGTAGCCGGTGTTGTTTTTGCGCAGGCCGCACAGGCCATTCCAGAGACGGCCGTCCGGCAGCACGACTTCGAGGCCGAGGCAGAGTTCGCGCGCGTTGCCGTAGCGCAGCACCTGCACGCCGCCGGCATTGGTGGCGAGATTGCCGCCGATGGTTGCGGTGCCTTCGGCGGCCAGCGACAGGGGAAACAGGCGGCCCGCAGCAGCAGCAGCATCCTTGACGCTGGCGAGGGTGCAGCCCGCCTCGACAGTCAGGGTGTTGTTGGCGGGGTCGATGGCGCGGACATGGTTGAGACGTGTCAGACTGACGATTACCTCGCCACCCGGTTGGCGGCCCGGGCCGAGGGGCGTGGCGCCGCCGCACAGGCCGGTGTTGCCGCCCTGCGGCACGATGGCCACGCCGGCAGCGCCGCAGCACTGCACCACGGCGGCGACCTCGGCAGCGTCGGCCGGCCTGACCACGCAGAGCGGCTGTCCGCTGTAGCGGCCGCGCCAGTCGGTGCAATAGGGCGCCATGTCGAAAGGGTCGGTCAGTACGTGGGGCGCACCCAGTGTGGCGCGCAGGGAATCGATCAGCGGGCTCATGGCGGCAAGGCGAATTCGATGGCCGGCAGCATGCGTTTGACGGCGGCGCTGCCTTCGGCGATGGCTTCGGCGGCACGGTGGTAATCCATCAGACCGAGATGGGCCAGGCGCGGCGCGACGAGTGCGTCGGCCGGGTCGCCGGCCAGCCGGCTCCTGGCGATGCGTGTCTGCATGATGTTGAGGCTGGTCGCCAGCACGGTGGCGAGCGACGGTTGATCGTGATTGTTTTTGAGCCCCAGACTGCCCAGCAGTTTGTCGGTCCAGCCCTTGCCGCGGTGTTCTTCCGCCGCCATCTTTTTCCTGAGTGAACTACCGACGATGTCGGAACCGAGGTCGACGGCGATGACGATGTCGGCGCCCAGCGCCCGGCACAGCGATACCGGCACGGGATTGACGAGGCCGCCGTCGACGAGCAGCCGGTCGTCGCGCTTGACCGGCGCCAGCAGGCCCGGCATGGCCATCGAGGCATGCACGGCAGCGGCCACAGAGCCTTCGCGCAGCCAGATTTCCTGGCCGTTGGCGAGATCCGTCGCGACGCAGGCGAAGGGCAGCGGCAGGGCGGAGAAATCCTTGTCGACAAAATTTCGTTCGAAGAAGGCCATCAGTTTTTCGCCCTTGATCAGCCCGCCCGCAAAACCGACATCCAGCAGCCCGACGACATCCTGCCAGGTCAGGCCGGTCGCCCAGTGTTCGAGTCGATCGAGGTCGCTGTTCGCATAAGCCGCCCCGACCAGGGCGCCGATCGAGCAGCCGCACAGGATGTCCGGGGTGATGCCGGCTTCCTGCAAGGCGCGGAGTACGCCGATATGCGCCCAGCCGCGCGCGGAGCCGCTGCCCAGCGCCAGGCCGATTTTCGGTTTCATGCCGGAGCCGCGTTCAGCGTGGCATGGAGATCGTGCACGTCGCAATCGATGATGGTGACCTCGGCAAACTCGCCGATATCCAGATCGTGGCCATCGCTGATGTAGACCAGTCCATCGACATCGGGCGCATCGCCCATGGTGCGGGCGATGGCGCCTTCGTCATCGATGTCGTCGACCAGCACCGTCAGGGTGCGGCCGATCCTGGCTTCGAGGCGCTGCGTGGAAATATCTTCCTGATGTGCCATCAGGCGCATCTTGCGTTCTTCGCGCACGGCTTCGGGTAAGGCGCCGGGCAGGGCGTTGGCGGCGGCGCCCGCGACCGGCGAATAGGCGAAGGTGCCGACGCGGTCGAGCCGGGCCTCATCGAGAAAGTCGAGCAAGGCGTTGAATTCGGCTTCGGTCTCGCCGGGAAAGCCGGTGATGAAGGTGCTGCGAATCGTCAGATCCGGCACGGCCTTGCGCCAGGCGGCAATGCGGTCAAGCACCTTTTCCGCCGAGGCCGGTCGCTTCATCAGCTTGAGAATGCGCGGGCTGGCATGCTGGAAGGGCACGTCGAGGTAGGGGAGGATTTTCCCCTCCGCCATCAGCGGCAACAGCTCATCGACGCCGGGATAGGGATAGACGTAGTGCAGACGCACCCAGATGCCGAGTTCGCCGAGTTCGCGGCACAGATCGAAGAGTCGCGTCTTCACGGGCTTGCCGCCGACGAAGCCGGTGCGATATTTCACATCGACGCCATAGGCGCTGGTGTCCTGCGAGATGATCAACAGTTCCCTGACACCGGCGTCAACCAGGGTTTCGGCTTCCTTGAGCACTGCGCCGATCGGGCGGCTCACCAGGTCGCCGCGCAAGGAAGGAATGATGCAGAAGCTGCAACGATGGTTGCAGCCTTCGGAAATCTTCAGGTAGGCGTAATGGTCCGGTGTCAGCCGGATGCCCTGCGGCGGCACCAGGTCGACAAAGGGGTCGTGCTCATTTTCCAACGGCGGTGGCAGATGCTGATGCACTGCCGCCATGACTTCCTGCAGCGCGTGCGGGCCGGTGACGGCCAGCACGGCAGGATGGGTCTCGCGCACTACGTTACCCTTCGCGCCCAGGCATCCGGTGACGATGACCTTGCCGTTCTCGGCGAGCGCCTCGCCGATCGCATCGAGCGATTCCTCGACGGCGGCGTCGATGAAGCCGCAGGTATTGACGACGACCAGGTCGGCGCCGTCATGGCTGCCCGATATTTCGTAACCTTCGGCACGCAGCCGGGTGAGAATCTGCTCGGCGTCGCTGGCCGCCTTCGGGCAGCCCAGCGAGACGAAGCCCACCCTTGGGCTGCGCTTCATTTATTCTCGTCGGGTTTCCCCGGCTTGGCCTGGCCGGAGGGATGATTCGGGAACTGAAAGCCGCTCATCATCTTGCGCGTTTGCTCCTGCACGCCTTCCTGCATCTGCTGGAACATTTTCTGGCTTTGCTCGACGTAGGAACCCATCATGCTCTGGATGGCCGGCCCCTGGAAATTGAGGAACTGCGCCCAGAGGTCCGCGTTCATCCCGGCCTTGTCGCCATAGAGCGTCTTGGCCTGGTCCTGCAGTTTTTTCTGCATGTCCGAAAACGCCGTGATGTTGTTTTCGAGATACTTGCCCATCATGCCCTGCATGGCATTGCCATAGAAGCGGATCATTTGCGAGAGCAGGTCGGAGGTAAACATCGGCGCACCGCCGGCTTCCTCTTCGAGAATGATCTGCAGCAGGATGCTGCGGGTCAGGTCGTCGCCCGACTTGGCGTCCACCACGCGAAATTCCTCGTGTTTCAGCACCAGAACCTTGACGTCGGCCAGCGTGATGTAGGTGCTGGTGCGCGTGTCGTAAAGACGGCGATTGGGATATTTCTTGATGAGACGGGCCTGCTCGGACATTGTATTTTTCCCCCTTTAGTTGTGTTCCCCCTCTCCCCCAACCCCTCCCCCGCCAGGGGGAGGGGGGCTTCGAGTGACTTACTGGAAGTACAGACCGCCGTTGATGTTGAGCGTGGCGCCGGTCATGTAGCCGGCCAGGTCGGAGGCCAGGTAGGAGCACAGGGCACCCATCTCTTCCGGCTTGGCGAGGCGCCTCATCGGGATGGTGTCGACGATGCTCTTGAGGATGTCCTCGCGGATCGCCATGACCATCTTGGTGGCGACGTAGCCCGGAGCGATGGCATTCACGGTGACGCCCTTGGTCGCCAGTTCCTGCGCCAGCGACTTGGTGAAGCCGATCACGCCGGCCTTGGCAGCCGCGTAGTTGGCCTGGCCGGCCTGGCCCTTGACGCCATTCACCGAGGAAATGTTGATGATGCGGCCCCAGCCGCGCGCGGCCATCTTGGCGGACACCTGCTTGGTCATGTTGAACAGGCTGGTGAGGTTGGTGGAGATCACCGCATCCCACTGGTCCTTTTCCATCTTGGCGAACATCTTGTCGCGCGTGATGCCGGCGTTGTTGACCAGGATGTCGATCGGGCCGGCATTGGTTTCGGCTTCCGTCACCATGGCGGCGCAGGCGGCGATGTCGGCAACGTCACCGGCGACGCAGACGAAGTCCTTGAAACCGGCGGCGGCCATTTCTTTCAACCACTCGTCCTTGTTGTCGAATTCGGGGTGGTAAGCGGCGACGACCTGGTAGCCGTCCTTGGCAAAGGCCTGGCAGATGGCGCTGCCGAGGCCGCCCATGGCGCCGGTGACGAAAGCTACACGTTGAGTCATGGTGTTTCCTTTCTTTCTCGTGGGTTGATGTTTCAGGTTGTTGTCGAGTCCGGCATTCAGGCTTTCTGTTTTACGTAATGACCGGGCGCCGGTTGCCCCGGTGGGTATTGGGCATTGCCCAGGCGGCCGCGCGCCGGTACTGCGCCGTTGGAAAATTGCTTGAGCCAGGCGGACCAGCGCGGCCACCAACTGCCTTTGACCTCGGTCGAAGTCGCCAGCCATTCCTCCGCGGCGGCGGTGGCGCTGTCGTTGATCCAGTGGCTGCGCTTGTTCTTGGCGGCGGGGTTGATCACGCCGGCGATGTGGCCGGAAGCGCCGAGGACGAAAGTCACCGCCCCGCTGACCAGCTTGCGGCTGAGGAAGGAAGACTGCCAGGGCACGATGTGGTCCTCGCGCGTGGCGAGGATGAAGGCCGGCATGTCGAGTTTGCCGAGATCGGCCTTGACACCGCACATCGCCAGCTTGCCCGGCACGCGCAAATTGTTTTCCAGGTAGAGGTTGCGCAGATACCAGGCGGCAAACGGTCCCGGCAGGTTGGTCGAATCGCTGTTCCAGTAGAGCAGGTCGAAGGCCGTCGGCTGATTGCCCTTCAGGTAGTTGCCCACGACGTATTGCCAGACCAGGTCGTTGGCGCGCAGCGAGGAAAAGGTGGTTGACAGTTCCTTGCCGGTCAGCAGGCCGCCCTTGCCGATGGTCGCTTCGCGGTTGGCCACCGACTGTTCATCGACGTAGCAGCCGATCTCGCCGGTGTCGGAAAAGTCGAGCAGGGTGGTCAGTAGCGTCAGCGCGGCAACCGGGTTTTCGCCGCGCGCTTTGGCCACGGCCAGTGCGGCGGACAGGATGGTGCCGCCGACGCAGAAACCGAGCGCATTGATCTGCTCGGTGGCGCAAATCTCGCGCACGATCTTCAGCGCGGCGAGGGCGCCGTGTTCCAGATAATCGTCCCAGGTGAGATGTCCTTGTGCGGCTTGCGGATTGCGCCAGGAAACAAGGAAGACCGTCTGCCCTTCCGCCACGGCATGGCGGACAAAGGAGTTTTCCGGCTGCAGGTCGAGGATGTAGTACTTGTTGATGCAGGGCGGCACGATCAGCAGCGGTCGCTCGGCCACCGTTTCGGTCAGCGGTGAATACTGCAGCAACTGGAACACCTCGTTCTCGAAGACCACCGCGCCCGGCGTGGTCGCCAGGTTGCGGCCGACTTCGAAAGCGCTGTCGTCGGTCATCGAAATGCGGCCTTTTTCCAGGTCGCCGAGCAGGTTCTGCAGCCCGCGCCTGATGCTCTCGCCATTGGTTTCCAGCGCCTTCTTGATGAACTCCGGGTTGGTTGCCGCGAAGTTGGACGGGGCCAGCGCATCGGTGATCTGGCGGGTCATGAACTGCAGCCGGCTTTTGGCGAGGTTGTCGGGAAGTGGCGCGGCCTCGGCCATCTTCTTCAGATAGCCGGCATTCAGCAGATAGGCCTGCCGCACATAATCGTAAATCGGGCTTTCGGCCC
Source organism: uncultured Methyloversatilis sp. (assembly GCA_964580925.1). Lineage (GTDB taxonomy): Bacteria > Pseudomonadota > Gammaproteobacteria > Burkholderiales > Rhodocyclaceae > Sulfuricystis. Next base: position 26,591 of record CAZOMI010000028.1, on the reverse strand, counting down.
AGGCCGGGTGGTCGAAGCGGCGGTCGCCGGGTTCCGCTTTGACCAGGGGTTCGGCCGCCTCATTTTTTTTGCGCCGGAGCATCGTCTGCCACAGTGCAGCATGCTGTTGCTGCCATTCTTGCTGCAGCGCCGCCAGTGCAGCATTTTCCTGCTGCTGCCCCGCCCCGGTTGATGGCGCCAGCGCGGCCAACTGCGCCGGCCAATCCTGTTGCTGGCCGCCCATGAATTGCGCCATGCCCTGCGCGAACGCCTGGCCGGCCTGGAAAAATGCCTGCATTGCGGCGTTGGGATCGTTGGGAGAGGTCATGCGCTGGCCTGGGGGGATTGACGGAATTGTGCAATTTTGCAATGCAGCAAAGTAGCTGTCAATGCAACCATGCAGCAAAGTCGGAGATTCAGAGCCGCCAGATCAGGCTGGCCATGCGCCCGGTGATGCCGTCGCGGCGATAGGAATAAAAGCGCTCAGTGTCATTCACTTTGCAAAAGTCGGCGCTGGCGATACGGCGTACGTTCAAGGCGGCAAGTCGCTGCCGGGCCAATAAATAAATGTTGCACAGCCATTTGTCATCGGGCTGGGCGACAAAAGCCTCTGCTGCCAGCGGATCATGGGCGATGAATGCGGCGCGCACCTCACCGCCGACCTCGAAATTGTCCGGACCGATGGCCGGTCCGAGCCAGGCCATGAGCCGTTCTCCCGGCAGCCCCATGGCCCCCACCGTGGACTCGATCACGCCGCTCGCCAGCCCGCGCCAGCCGGCATGCGCGGCGGCGACCGTGCTGCCGTCCTCGTCGCAGAGCAGCACGGGCAGGCAATCTGCGGTGAGCACGGCGCACACCACGCCGGGTGCGCGGGTGAAGGCGGCGTCCGCCTCGATTGCCACGCCGGCTTCGGCAAGTCTTGCGTCGATGCACTTGATGCCATGCACCTGCTTGAGCCAGACCGGCTCGGCGGGCAGGTGTCGGCGCAGCAGGCTGCGGTTTGCAGCGACAGCTTCTGGTGCATCGCCGACATGGTCGCCGAGGTTGAAGCTGGCAAAGGGCGCACTGCTGACACCGCCCCGCCGGGTCGTTACCAGCGCCCGGACATGCGGCGGCGCCGGCCAGTCGGGAACGATGAAACCGGCGAATTCATTCACCGCGCAAGGCTTCAAGCAAGGCCGCGAAATCCGCCGGTGGCGACGTTTCCCAGGCCATGTCCGCGCCAGTATCCGGATGGACCAGCGCCAGCCGCCAGGCGTGCAGGGCCTGGCGCGGGAAGGCGTCGAGTGTCGCATCGCCACTCCTGCCCTTGCAATAGGTCGTGTCGCCGACCAGCGGATGGCCGATGCTCGCCATATGCACGCGGATCTGATGGGTGCGGCCGGTTTCGAGCCGGCATTCGAGCAGCGTGCAGCGCGCGAAGCGTTCTTTCACAATGTAGTGAGTACGTGCTTCCTTGCCGCCATGCTTCAGCACAGCCATCTTGGTGCGCTGCGCCGGATGGCGGCCGAGCGGGGCGTCGACCGTCCCGGAAGAGGATACCTTGCCGCGCGCCAGCGCCAGATAGTGGCGTTTGACCGTGCGCGCCTGCAACTGGCGCACCAGGTCGGTTTGCGCCGTCAGGGTCTTGGCGACCACCAGCAGGCCGGAAGTCTCCTTGTCGAGCCGATGCACGATGCCGGCGCGCGGGATGCCGGCCAGCGCCGGCACATGATGGAGCAGCGCGTTCATCAGGGTGCCCGAGGCGTTGCCATTGCCCGGATGCATCACCAGGCCGGCCGGCTTGTCTATGACGATGATGGCCTCGTCCTCATACACGATGGGCAGCGCGATGTCCTCTGCCGCGTTGGCAAAAGTCGGCGCTGGCGGGACGGCGATGCAAATGCGCTCACCCCCCCACACCTTGCGCTTGGGGTCGGCCATGTTGCCATCGAGCGTGATCAGGCCCTCGCGCAGCCAGTTTTGCAGGCGGCTGCGCGAATGTTCAGGCAATTGCCTGGCCAACGCGGCATCCAGCCGCATGCCGGAACAATCGGGCGGAACCGTGAATTCCGTTGGGGAGATATAATCGGCCGACTTTATTTGGGGTTCGTTCATCATGCGTAGTGTAGCCGCCCTGCTTGCCGTTCTCTCGTTGACCTTCTTCGCCGGTTGCGGCCTGCTGCCCGAGCAGGTGGATGAAACCGCCGGCTGGTCGGCCAACAAGCTGTATGCCGAAGCCAAGACCGCCATGGGTGATGGTGCCTACGACAAGGCCATCAAATTATTCGAGAAGCTCGAAGCACGCTATCCCTACGGGCGCTTTGCCCAGCAGGCGCAACTCGAAGTTGCCTACGCGCACTACAAGCAGCAGGACAAGGTGCAGGCCATCGCCGCCTGTGACCGTTTCATCCGCCTCCACCCGAATCACCCCAACGTCGACTACGCCTACTATCTGAAGGGGCTGGTGAATTTCAACGAGGACCTTGGATTGCTGGGCTACGTCGCCATGCAGGACCTGACCGAGCGCGACCCGAAAGCGGCGGAAGAATCCTTCGAGGCCTTCAAGGCGCTGGTCAGCCGTTTTCCCGACAGCAGGTACGCCAAGGACGCCACCCTGCGCATGGCCTACCTGGTGAATGCGCTGGCGTCGCACGAGGTGCATGTCGCCCGTTATTACATGAAGCGCGGCGCCTATGTCGCCGCCGTCAATCGCGCCCAGTCGTCGATCAGGACCTATCCCAACGCGCCGGCCAACGAGGAAGCGCTGTTCATCATGATCAAGGCCTACGACGCCCTCAACCTGGCCGATTTGCGCGACGACACCGAGCGCGTGATGAAAAAGAACTTCCCCAACAGCGCGTACTACAAGCGCGGCCTGAACCGGGTCGAGCCGTGGTGGAAGCTCTGGTAAATCCACGCCAGTTCCTGGGACGCACCGTTTAAGTCTGTCATTCCGGCGCAGGCCGGAATCCAGGAATATCAAATAGCGGGACACCGGCCTACGCCGGTGTGACGAGGCGGTTAGCGCTTCGCTACCGGCGTTGCCGCCGCGCCTCGAACAGGCAGATCCCGCTCGCCACCGACACATTCAGGCTCTCGACCGCGCCATGCATCGGAATCCGCGCCAGTTCGTCGCAGGTGTCCTTCGTCAGTCGCCGCAGGCCTTCGCCCTCGGCGCCCAGCACCCAGGCCAGCGCGCCCTTCTGTTCGATGGCATACAGGTCCTTGCTGGCCTCGCCCGCCGCGCCGATGGTCCAGATGCCGCGTTCCTTGATCTCGCGCAGTGAACGGGCGAGATTGGTCACCACGATGTAGGGCACCGTATCGGCCGCGCCGCTCGCCACCTTGATCGCCGTGGCATTCAGGCCGCAGGCGCGGTCTTTCGGCGCCACCACGGCATGGGCGCCGGCCGCGTCGGCGACGCGCAGGCAGGCGCCCAGGTTGTGCGGGTCGGTGACGCCGTCGAGCACCAGCAGCAGCGCCGGCTCATTTGATCTATCCGCAAGGTTGTCCAGCACATCGTCGAGCGTCACATGGCGTTGCTGCGCGGCCACGCTGGCCACCACGCCCTGGTGGCTCGCCCCCTTCGCCATGGCATCGAGGCGCGCCGCATCGACGCTGACGATACGCACGCCGCGTTCCCCCGCCAGCTTGACGAGGTCGCGGGCGCGGCTGTCCTGCCGTCCGGCCGCCAGATAGATTTCGCGCACCCCCGCGGCATCCTGGCGCAGCTTGGCGGTGACGGCGTGAAAGCCGTGGATCAGGCGCGTCTCTTCAGCCATTTCTCGGAACACGGTACTGCGCGGTCATGCGGTGCGCGCCCTGAAGGGCGATGGTGGCTTTCGAAAAAGCCGTCGTGACCTCGATTGATATGAACCCGGGCACTGGTTCGCTGAAGCTCAAAAAGTCGGCGCTGGTGAAACGGCGCTTGAGTTCGTCGATGGTCGTCATGATGTTTTCTCCTCCGTCTTTTGTAATTCATGCATGCTTTCGGCGGCGATTTCCCGGACCTCGGCATCCGCGTCGGTCAGACGCGGCTCCAGAAACCGGATGGCATTCCGGGTGCCGGTCAGGCCGAGAATGTAACAGGCATCGGCGCGCACGCGGTGGTCGCCATGGCCGGCCAGCATGCCGAGCGCGGACGTCAGCGCCTGCAAGGCGGGGGTCGCCGCATGACCTTCGAATACCGCGCTGGCGCCGATGCGCGCGTTGATGCCGGCCTCCGGATTGGCGACGATCGGCAAGAGGTCGGCGAGCGCCGCCGGCTGGCGCTTGACCACCTCGGTCACCCGGCCAAGCTGGCCTTCCATGAGCCAGATCTGGAACTGTTCGGCGCGGTCGCGCATGCCGAGGCGCAAGGCTTCGCGGGTGGTCCGCGCAGCCTGCAAATATTCATGGCCCATCATTCCTCCGCGAGGCGGAAGTCGATCTTGTTCTGGTCGAGGTCGACGCGCACCAGTTGCACGCGCACGCGGTCGGAGAGGCGGTAGCGTTTGCCGGTGCGTTCGCCGGCCATTGCGTGCTGCTTCTCGTCAAAGTGGAAATAATCGCGGCCGAGGTCGGAAACGTGCACCAGACCCTCGACGAATACCGTGTCGAGCGCGACGAAGATGCCGAAGGGCACCACCGACGAGATGCTGCCGGCGAACACCTCGCCGATGCGATCCTGCATGTACCAGCACTTGAGCCAGGCATCGACGTCGCGCGTCGCATCGTCGGCGCGGCGTTCGGTGGCCGAACACGCAAGACCCACCTGCTCCCAGTTAAGCGTGTCATACCGCCGTCCCGCCAGCGCCGACTTTATGGCGCGGTGGATCAAGAGGTCGGGGTAGCGGCGGATCGGCGAGGTGAAGTGCGTGTAGCTCTCGTAAGCGAGGCCGAAATGGCCGACGTTGTCCGGGCTGTAGATCGCCTGGCGCAGCGAGCGCAGCATCACGGTCTGCAGCAGTTGCTTGTCCGGCCGGCCGGCGATCTTGTCGATCAGTGCCGCGTAGTCCTTGGCGTGCGGTTCATCGCCGCCCGCGAGCTGCAGTCCAAAGGTGCCGAGGAAGTCGCGCAGCTTGACGAGCCGTTCGGGCGTCGGCCCTTCATGGACGCGATACAGCGCCGGATGTTCGCGTTCCTTGAGGAAGTCCGAGGCGCAGACGTTGGCGGCGAGCATGCATTCCTCGATGACGCGATGCGCGTCGTTGCGCTCGTAGGGTTCGATGCGCAGGATCTTGCCGTGGTCGTCGAAGACCATGCGCGTTTCGACCGTCTCGAAGTCGATGGCGCCGCGCTTCGAGCGCGCCTTCGCCAGCACGCGGTAGAGCGCGTCGAGGTTTTCGAGGAATGGCAACAGGGCGCCGATCTTCTCCAGCGCCGCCGCATCCTTGTCGTAAAGCGCCGCCGCGACTTCGGTATAGGTCAGCCGCGCATGCGACCAGATCACCGCCGCATGGAAGCGATATTGCTTGATCGCGCCGGTGGCGGAGACATCCATGTCGCAGACCATGCACAGACGCTCAACCTGTGGGTTGAGCGAGCAGAGTCCGTTCGAAAGCTTCTCGGGCAGCATCGGTATCACGCGACGCGGGAAATACACCGAGTTGCCGCGTTCCCGTGATTCTTTGTCGAGCGCACTGCCGTCGGCGACGTAGTGCGAAACATCGGCAATCGCCACGATGAGCCGGTAACCCTTGCCCTGGCGCTCGCAATACACGGCGTCGTCGAAGTCCTTCGCCGTCTCGCCGTCGATGGTGACGAGCGGCAATTGCGTCAGGTCTTCGCGGCCCTTCCAGTCGGATTTGCGCACGGCATCAGGAATCTTCTTCGTTTCCGCCAGTGCGTCCTGCGAAAACTCGAAAGGCAGCTCATGCTTGCGCAGGGCGATCTCGATTTCCATGCCGGGGTCGGCGTAGTTGCCGAGAATTTCGATGACGCGGCCGATCGGCTGCGATTGCTTCGATGGTTGTTCGATGATCTCGATCATCACCACCTGGCCGGCTTTGGCGCGTAAGGCTTTCCGGTCGCCTTTCTCGGGCGGGGCGATCAGGATGTCCTGGCTGATGCGCTTGTTCTCGGCGACGACGTAATACACGCCGTGTTCCTCGAAGACGCGACCGACAACCTGCTGGTTGGCGCGTTCGGTGACCTCGACGATCTTGCCTTCCGGCCGTCCCTTGCGATCCATGCCGACGATGCGCGCGATGACATGGTCGCCGTGCAGCGCCTTGGCCATCTCCTTCTCGGAGAGGAAGAGGTCGGGTCCTTTATCTTCGCGCACGAGGAAGCCGAAACCGTCCGGATGCCCCTGCACGCGGCCCTTCAGCAGATCGGCCTTGTCGGGGATCAGCCAGTCGTTGCGGCGGTTTTGCAGCAACTGGGCCTCGCGCGCCATCGCGCCCAAGCGTCGGCTGAACGGCTCGCGCTCGAAATCGGCAATATCGAGCAGTTCGCAGAGGCGTTCAAATGCCACCGGCACGCCCTGCTCGGTCAGCACCTGCAGGATGTATTCACGGCTGGGTAGCGGATGGTCGTAATTCGCCCGCTCGCGCTCGATCATCGGATCGGCGGCGCGAATTTTCGAGAGCTTGCGGGGTTTGGCTGATGCCTTGGTATTGTTTGACAATCGTTTGGTTTCCATTAAAATGCGCGCCTCTTACGCCTGCCCAGGTGGCGGAATTGGTAGACGCACTAGTTTCAGGTACTAGCGGGTAACACCGTGGAGGTTCGAGTCCTCTCCTGGGCACCACCCTTGTGAATTAAGTAATGACTCGGGTTGTTTGTGGCATGTCCGTACCCGGTTTATAGCCATTTTGCGTACGGATGGGAAGTCGCCATGCCATGGCGGCAGATTCTACTCCCCGTATTTCCCGATGTCGTAGCGGCATGTTGCTTTGGCCTGCGCAGGCTTGCTGGCGCGGGCAAGTCGCACACATGGGCTCTGGCACCCCATGACTATGTGTGGGGCGCGTAAGATATCCTGACCGCCACGAAAGTCGGCGCTGGTGAGACGGCGCTGGCGACAAACCGTCGAGAAGGAGAAATGACATGGGTGGAATGATCGAATTTGCGCGTCCCGATGGCAGCCAATGCACGGGTTATTTAGCGCCGGCCGGCGCCGGCAAGCCTGCTGTCATCATCATTCAGGAATGGTGGGGGCTCAATCCCCAGATTTGCGGCGTGGCCGACCGGTTTGCCGCGGCCGGCTTCACTGCCTTGGCGCCCGACCTCTACCATGGCCGGGTGACCCAGGACCCCGACGAGGCCAGCCACCTGATGAATGGCCTCGACTTTCCCGGCGCGACGCATCAGGACCTGCACGGTGCGGTATTGCACTTGCGCCAGCAGGCCGCCAAGGTTGGCGTGATGGGATTCTGCATGGGCGGGGCGCTGACCATTGCGGCCGCCGTGCACATTCCCGAAGTCACCTCGGCTGTCTGCTTGTACGGCATTCCCCCGCAGGACTTTGCCGATCCGGCACAGATCCGCATTCCGTTCATGGGTCATTTCGCCAATCTGGATGACTGGTGCACGCCGCAGGCGGTCGATCAACTCGAACAGTCCATGCGCGCCGCCGGGCAGACGCCTGAGATCTATCGTTACGCCGCCGCGCACGCCTTCTGCAACGAGCAACGGCCGGAGGTTTATGATCCGGCCTGCGCCAAACTGGCCATGCAAAGAACGCTCGATTTCTTCGGCCGCACGCTGGCCTGATTGAATCTTCGATACTTGGCCGTCACCACACAGGAAAATAATGAGGATCCAAAATCAATCGCAACCCCCCGGCATGCTGGAAAAGGTCCTGACCGTGCTGGTCGGCAGCCTGGTGCTGGTGGCCGCCTTCATGTTCTCCCTGGTGATTCTCGCCGTTGCCGTTGTACTGGGATTGATGATCTGGGGCTATTTCTGGTGGAAAACCCGCGAAATACGCAAGGTCATGCGTGAGCAACGCGAACAGCAACAATCTCAACCGCGCCAGCAACCAGCGCCGGGTGGCCATGTGATCGAAGGCGAGGCGATTGTCGTCGAAGAAGTCCACGAGCAGTCACATCACAGCAAACCGCAGCATCGATCCAGCCCGCCAGAAAAATAACCAGGCAAACACTCCGTAGCAGTCTCGCCGCCGGGCCGCCCTTAGCCCGCAAGCGGGCCAAGGGCCTTCTGCTGGCACCCCCTCTCCCCCGGCCCCTCTCCCGCAAGGGGCGAGGGGAGAAAGACAACCCCAGTAGTCTCGCCGCCGGGCCGCCCCAAGGCGAGACGGCACGCGCCGCCAGGCGCAACCCGCTCCCCAGCCAAATAAACCGCCCCGTGATACGCGAGCGCAGCGAGCCATTAAGAACCCCCCGCGAGGGGGGCGAAGGGGGGCGGGTCTTTATTACCGCCCGATATTGCCCGCCCAGGCCAGCGCCTGGGTGATGCAGGTGTTCACCATCATGTGGTCGGCGCCGGGCAGTTGACTGGTGAGCAGATGGCAGATTTCACCGTCGTCCGCTTCGAGCGCCTCGGCCAGGTGCAGCATGATGCCGAGCTGGCCGCCGCGGTGTTCGAGCGCTTCCTGCACATCAGCGGAGACCTGGATGCCCTTGAGGATTTCTTCGAGCGGCACATTCATCAGCACGGGCATCAGCGACATGATGCCGGTCATGAAGGCGTGATCCTCGAATTCCTGCACCCCGGACTTTAATTTTCCCGCCAGCAGTTCGAGAAAGCGGCCGCGTGTTGCCGCCAACTGGAGCAGCGGGTTGGCGATCTGGCTGTCGCCCGCGGGATTGGTGAAGAGCAAGAGTTGCAGCCAACGCTGCAACTGGCGCCGGCCAAGCACGGTGATGGCATGGCGCAGGCTGGTGACCCGGACGCGTACGCCGGTGGCTACCGAGTTGGTCAGCCGCAGCAGATTCACCGCCAGCCCGGGTTCCTGCTTGAAGATACCTTCGAGCAGCGGTGTTTCGGCGTCTTCCAGCACCAGCCCGAGGAGGCGCATCAGCGCCAGTTGCGACTGGCATAGTTTTTTCCCGACCATGATGGCGGGTTTGGCGAAGTAATAGCCCTGGAACAGGTGGTAACCGAGTTGATGGCAGTGTTCCGCCTGCTCGCGGCTCTCGACCTTTTCGGCCAGCAGGGTGAGCGGCCGGCGTTGCAGTGCGTTGGTGACCGTGCCCAGTTGTTCCAGACTCAGGGCCATCAGGTCGACCTTGACGATCTCGATGAAGTCGAGCAGGGGCAGCCATTTATCATCGAAATGAACGAAATCGTCGAGCGCCAGGGTGAAGCCGCGCGCCTTGAGATCGCCGCAGCGCGCGACGAGCAGTGGCGTGACTTCGACGCTTTCCATCACCTCCAGCACGATCTTTTCGGCGGGCAGGATTTCAATCATGTCGGACAGCAGCAGGTTCTCGTCGCAGTTGATGAAGCCCTTGTAGGGGCCGAGCGCCTGCTCGATGCCGAGTTCGGCGAAGGCGTGGTTGATGACGCTGGCGGTGGCGCCCAGGGGGTCCTGGATGTCGGCGCAGTTGTCTTTGTCGCCGCTTCTGAACAGCAGCTCATAGGCGACCAGTTGCTGGCTGCGGTCGAGGATCGGCTGGCGGCCGATGAAGATTTCTTTGCTATGCATGACCGAAGCTTACGTCGAGGCCCGGCCAGACGGATTCCAGCGCGGCTTTGAACTCGGCTTGGATGCGGGCGAGCGCTGCTGCATTGTCGGCTTCGAAGCGCAGGACGATCACCGGCGTGGTATTCGAAGCACGCGCCAGGCCAAAACCGTCGGCATATTCGGCGCGTACCCCGTCAATCGTGATGAGTTCTCGGGCGGTGGGGAACTTGCCATTTTTCTGCAGTTTGGCGACCAGCGCATGCGGTTCGCCTTCCCGCATCTTGAGGTTAAGTTCCGGCGTGGCCAGCGCGTTGGGCAGGTTTTTGAGCGGCCAGGCGGCATCCGGCCAGCGCGAAACGATTTCCAGCAGGCGTGCGCCGGCATACAGGCCGTCGTCGAAGCCGTACCAGCGTTCCTTGAAGAACATGTGGCCGCTCATTTCGCCGGCGAGCAGGGCGCCGGTTTCCTTGAGTTTGGTCTTGATCAGGGCGTGCCCGGTGTTCCACATCAGCGGCCGGCCGCCCTGATACCTGATCGACTCGGCCACCCAGCGCGAGCACTTCACGTCATAGATGATCTGCGCGCCGGGGTTGCGGGCGAGCACGTCGGCGGCGAACAACATCAGTTGCCGGTCGGGATAGATGATCTCGCCATCCTTGGTGACGACGCCGAGGCGGTCGCCGTCGCCGTCGAAGGCCAGGCCGAGTTCGGCATCCGTTTCACGCAGCACGCGCTGTACGTCGCGCAGGTTTTCCGGCTTGGACGGGTCGGGGTGATGGTTGGGAAAGCTGCCATCGACCTTGCAGAACAGTTCGATCACTGCGCAGCCCATGCGGCGGAACAGTTCCGGCGCGCAGGCGCCGGCCACGCCGTTGCCGCAATCGACGACGAGTTTCATCGGCCGGCTAACCTTGACGTCGCCGACGATGCGGTCGAGGTAGGCCTGGCGCACAACGGCCTTTTTGATCCTGCCGCGGCCTTCATAAAAGTCGGCGCCGGGCCGTCCCAAGCCGACGTCAGCCCCCCCGTGGGGGGCAGCGAGCGGGGTTTGCGAGCGTGGGGGGCTAAAAAAGTCGGCGCTGGCGATACGGCGGTAAAGGTCCTGGATCATCGCGCCATACAAGGTCTGGCCGCCCAGCACCATCTTGAAGCCGTTGTAGTCGGGCGGATTGTGGCTGCCGGTGACGGCGACGCAGCTTTGCGTGCCCAGTTCGTGGGCGGCGAAATAGATGACGGGCGTCGGCGCCAGGCCGATGTCGATGACATCGACGCCGGCGGCCGTGATGCCCTGGCCGAGCGCCTTGGCGAGCGCCGGGCCGGACAGGCGGCCGTCGCGGCCGACGACGATGGCCGTGATGTTCTTTGCGCGTGCCGCGCTGCCGAGGGCGCGGCCGATGGCTGTGGCAGTCGCAATGGTCAGCGACTTGTCGACGATGCCCCGGATATCGTAGGCCTTGAAAATCTCTGGGGCAATGGCAGTCATCACGCTGTCCTGGCAAGTTGGGTTAGTTGGCTGCCTATCTTACTGCCGATCCCTTGCCGGTGGCATGGTCGCGTGGGCAGCGAAGTGCGCGAGCAGGCGCTGCGGCAGCCAGTCGAGCACACCGGGAAAGCGCTCGGTGACGAAGCCGACATGGCCCCCTTCTTCAGGCAGTTCCAGTGTCACCGCTGGTGCTATCTGCGCCGGTCCGGGCAGGGCGCTGGCGGGCAGGAACGGGTCGTTCCTCGCGTTGAGTACCAGCGTCGGCACGCAAATGCCGCCAAGAAACTGCCGTGCCGAAACGCGCGCGTAATAATCCGCCGCGCTGGCAAAGCCATGCAGCGGCGCGGTGACCACATCATCGAAGGCCTGCATCGAGTCGGCGACGCGCACGCGGTCTGCATCGTAGAGACCGGGAAAGCGGTCGAGCTTGGCCAGGGCTGCCGGAATCAGCGTGCCCAGAAAATGCCGCGTGTAGAGGCGGTTGAAGCCATGCTGCAACACCTCATTGGCGGCAGCCAGGTCATGCGGGGCGGATACCGCGGCAGCAGCGGCGACGAAGCCTGCAGCGGTGCCCTGTTCACCCAGCCACTTGAGCAAAACGTTGGCGCCGAGCGAGACGCCGGCGACGTACATGGGTGCCTGCGGTCGTTCGCCGTGCAAACGCCGCAGCACCCAGTCGATCTCGGCGGAATCACCCGAGTGGTAGGCGCGCGGCAGACGGTTCGGTTCGCCCGAGCAGCCGCGAAAATGCACCACCGCGCCATGCCAGCCACGCCTGGCGACGGCACGCATCAAGGAGCGGGCGTAGTGGCTGCGCGAACTGCCTTCGAGACCATGAAACAGGATCAGTTGCGGGGTGGCAGGGGATGCACCAGTCGGGGCATCGATCCGGTCGATGTCGATGAAATCGTCATCGGAAGTGTCGTGGCGTTCACGCCGGTAGTCCGGCAGCGATCCCTTGCGCAGGAGCGGCCATACGGTTTGTGCATGGCAGCCGGCAAGCCAGGAAGGGGCACGGTAAGGCGAGGTGCGCTCAGTCTTCAATGCAGGATATGCGGTGTGTCGCCGATGCTCGACGGCGGTACCGGCGAGGCGTGATGCACGATCATGCGCCAGCCAAAGGCGCCGCGCGTATAGACATTGGTGGCGACCACCGGCGCGGCGAGATGTTTTTCACCGACTATGCCAAGTTGCTCGATCAGGCTATGCACGGCGGCAAAGGGGCCATGTACGGTCGACAAGGCCAGCAGTTGGACTTTGAGGCGCGTGCCGCCCTCGAAAATATGGCGCCAGCCTTCGCGCACCAGCGCATACCCGGTCAGGCGCGGCCCGCCCGGATGGACGCAGACAATCTCTTCGTCTTCCGACCAGACCGCCATCATGGTATCGAGGTCGCCGCGTTCCAGCGCCTCGTAGAAGGCAAACTCGGCTTCCTGTGGCGAGGTGAAGATTGGTTTCTTTGACATTTCAATCGGGTATAGCAGCAAGCACATGTTCGGGCGTCAGGTTTTCGAGGCAGTTCAAGTGCCCCAGCGGACATTCACGCTTGAAGCAGGGACTGCATTCAAGTTCGAGCGAAAGGATTTTCGCACGGCCCGACAGGGGCGGCGTGTAGCCGGGGCTGGACGAGCCATAGAGCGCCACGAGCGGCCGGTCGAGTGCGGCGGCGACATGCATCAGGCCTGAATCGTTGCTGACAACGCAACGCGCGCTGGCAATCAGGTCAATGGCCTGTTCGAGATTGGTGCGCCCGCAAAGATTGCGGGCCGCGCCAGCGGCATGAGTTTCGATCTCCGCGCCGATTGGTGCATCCTTTGCCGAGCCGACAATCCATACCGCCGTACCGCCGGAGCCGACTTTTTGCGCCAGCAGTTTGGCCAAATGAGCAAAGTGCCGGGCCGGCCAGCGTTTGGCCGGGCCGTACTCGGCGCCAGGGCAAAAGATGATCGGCTTGGCATCCAGAGGCAAATCAAGTGCTGCGCGGGCGGCATGCTGCTGTTCGGTGGTCGAGGTCAGACGTGGTTCGGGCGTGGCATCTGTTGCTGGTCCGGCCAAGGCAGCATAGCGGTCAACCAGCCGCGGCAAGGCGGCAGCATCGAGGCGATGGCGGTCATTCAGCAGGAGGAAGCGTGCTTCACCCGTGTACCCGGTGCGCAGCGGGATGCCCGCAAAAAAGGGCACCAACGCCGATTTCCATGAATTGGGCAGTACGTAGACTTGCGAAAAGCCGGGGTTGGTGTCATTCCCTCTCAGGCGGCGACCCAAGGCGCGCCGGCCGGCCCAGTCGAATATGCCGTGGGCGAAGGGATTTTCGATGACGGCCGCCACTTCCGGCATGCGCGCCAGCAGTGGCGCACTCCACGCCGGCGTCAGCACATGGATCGCGGTATCAGGACGTTGTGCCTTCAACCGCATCAACAGCGGTTGCATCATGATCGTGTCGCCGATCCAGGACGGCGACACGATGAGGATCTTGTTAATGATGCCCCTTGGGTTTCTCGCCGGTGAAACGGTATTTGGTGCCGCAGTAGGGGCAGGCGACCTCGTCATGTTTCAGCACGTCGAGAAAGACGCGTGGATGACGCGCCCATAGCGGGCTGCCTGGACGCGGACAGGCGAGCGGCAGGTCGTGGGCCGTGACGTCGACTTCTCGGGCGGTATCAGCAGTATCAGCGCTCATGGCAATCCTTGTTTAAACCGGGGTCAGCCAGTCGGCGCGGGACGGTACCTTGCCGTTGACCACGTCGAAGAACAGGCTCTGAAGTTTTGTCGTGATCGGGCCTCGATGGCCGATGCCGATGGTGCGACCGTCGAGTTCGCGAATCGGCGTGACCTCGGCGGCGGTGCCGGTAAAGAAGGCCTCATCGGCAATGTAGATGTCGTCGCGCGTCAGGCGCTTGGAAACCACCTTGTAGCCGAGTTCTTCGGCCAGTGCGATGATGGTGGCGCGCGTGATGCCGACCAGCGCCGAGGCGAGCTCGGGCTCGTAGATCACGCCATCCTTGACGATGAACAGGTTCTCGCCGGCGCCCTCGGCGACGAAGCCGTCGACGTCGAGCAGCAGCGCCTCGTCGTAGCCGTGCTCGGTGGCTTCCATGTTGGCGAGGATCGAGTTGGCGTAGGTGGCGGAAAACTTGGCGCGCGCCATGGTGACATTGACGTGATGGCGGGCATAGCTGGAAGTCTTCACGCGGATGCCTTTCTCCAGGCCTTCCTCGCCCAGATAGGCACCCCACGGCCAGGCGGCAATGGCGACATGAACCTTGGCGCCTCGCGGCGACACGCCCATTTTCTCGGAGCCGTAAAAAGCGATCGGGCGGATGTAGGCCGATTCGAGCTTATTGACGCGCACCACTTCCTTCTGCGCTTCCATCAGGGTTGCCCGGTCAAACGGCATCGGCATGCAGTAGATGTGCGCCGAATTGAACAACCGGTCGGTGTGTTCCTTCAGCTTGAAGATGGCCGTGCCGGAGACGGTCTTGTAGGCGCGCACGCCCTCGAATACCGCGAGGCCGTAATGCAGCGAATGGGTCAGCACATGCGTGGTGGCTTCGCGCCAGGGCACGAGTTTGCCATCCTGCCAAATGAAGCCGTCACGATCGGACATGGACATCTTTTTTCTCCCAAACGTTTTAATTGTGACCGAAGATTTTATCGGAATTGCGCCTCCGCCGGGCCGCCCCAAGGAGGCGTAGCCAAAAAAGCGGAGCGGGCGTAGCCCGCGAACCACGGTCACCCCCTTCCCGGGAAGGGGGCGGGGGGATGGGGGATTGAGCGTTAAAATCACCCCCATGGAAATATGGAAACCCCATGTCACGGTGGCAGCGTTGGTCGAACGCGACGGCCGCTTCCTGCTGGTCGAGGAAGAAACCGCCGATGGCGTGCGCTTCAATCAACCCGCCGGCCATCTCGAAGATGGCGAGTCGCTGGTCGCCGCCTGCATTCGCGAGGTGCTGGAAGAAACCGCTTACGAATTTGTGCCAACCGACCTGATTGGCGTCTATCAGTGGCCGCGCCCGCAGGGGGATTTGACTTACCTGCGCTTTGCCTTTGCCGGGAAAGTCGGCGCTCATGCTACG
The DNA here is from genome assembly GCA_964580925.1 of uncultured Methyloversatilis sp. Taxonomy (GTDB): domain Bacteria; phylum Pseudomonadota; class Gammaproteobacteria; order Burkholderiales; family Rhodocyclaceae; genus Sulfuricystis. Next base: position 11,494 of record CAZOMI010000028.1, on the reverse strand, counting down.
GCGCGCCGCCTCGACGCCGGCATCCTGCGTGCCGTCTGGATGACCACGGATGAAATCGAGGCTTGTCTCGTGCGGCATCGCAGCCCGCTGGTGCTGCAGTGCGTGCAGGATTATCTGGCGGGCCGGCGCTATCCTGTTGAACTAATAAAACATTACGAGAGCTGAGATGAAAAGAGTGATAGTGGGCATGTCCGGCGGCGTTGATTCTTCGGTGGCGGCGTTGTTGCTCAAGCGCCAGGGTTATGCGGTGACCGGGGTGTTCATGAAGAACTGGGAGGGCGACGACACGGATGACTACTGTTCGTCGCGCCAGGATCTGATCGACGCGGCGGCGGCAGCCGACGCCATCGGCATCGAGTTGGAAGCCGTCAATTTCGCCGCCGAGTACCGCGACCGCGTGTTTGCCGACTTCCTGAGTGAATACCAGGCCGGGCGCACGCCGAATCCCGATGTGTTGTGCAATTCCGAGATCAAGTTCAAGGCCTTCCTCGACCACGCCATGCGACTTGGCGCCGACATGATCGCCACGGGACACTATGCCCGGGTGCGCGAATTCCTTGGTGCCTATCAGTTGATGAAAGCCGAGGATGGCACCAAGGACCAGAGCTACTTCCTCTACCGCCTGAATCAGGCGCAACTGGCGAAAACGCTTTTCCCGGTGGGCCACCTTTACAAGCGCGAGGTGCGCCGGATTGCCGAGGAAGCCGGGCTGCCCAATTGTGCCAAGAAGGACTCGACCGGCATCTGCTTCATCGGCGAGCGGCCGTTCCGCGAGTTTCTCGCGCGCTATCTGCCGAAGCAACCGGGAGAAATCCGCCGCCTCGATGACGACAGGGTGATTGGACGACACGAGGGGCTGATGTATTACACCCTTGGTCAGCGCGAAGGATTGGGTATCGGCGGGGTGAAGGGTGCGCCCGAGGAGCCCTGGTTTGTCGCCGCCAAGGAAATGCAGCTCAATATTCTCTATGTCGTGCAGGGGCATGACCACCCGGCCCTGCTGCGCGACCGGCTGACGGCCGGCCAGTTGTCCTGGGTTTCCGGCAAGCCGCCCCACACGCACTGGGTGTATGCGGCCAAAACCCGCTACCGCATGCCCGACGCCGCCTGCGATATCGAATCGCTGGCCGATGAACGCTGCGAGATTGCCTTTGCCACCCCGCAATGGGCGGTTACCCCCGGCCAGTCGGCTGTGCTCTACGAGTCGCAAGTCTGCCTCGGTGGCGGCGTGATTTTGTAACAACTCGCAAGCATGGAAGGGCTGGCCTGAAATCCGCAACCCAAGCAGCCTTGCCGCCGGGCCGCCCTTCGCCCGCAAGCGGGTGAAGGGCCTTCTGATGGCTCCCCCTCTCCCCCGGCCCCTCTCCCGCAAGGGGCGAGGGGAGAAAGGCAGCAGTCTCGCCGCCGGGCCGCCCCAAGGCGAGACGACACGCGGCGCCAGCCGCAATCCACGCCAAAGCTTGAATGGGGGCACCCCGTAACAAATGAGCGTAGCGACAACAAGCGACGTAGTCGCGCCGTTGCGGCGAAGGCTAATGCCGGCATCGCCGGCGTTAAGCCGCGTAGCGGCGGCCGGAGGCAAAAAAACAGTCACCCCTCCCGCGCGGGAGGGGCCGGGGGAGGGCGGGCCTTTACTAGTCGTGCGGAAGCGTGTCGATGAACGACTGCCGCAGCATCAGCTTGCCGTACAGCCGCGCCAGGTTCGGGTGCTTTGTCTGCCAAGCGATGTCGGGGAAGCGGAACAACAGATAACCGAGTGCGGTACCCAGGGCAATGTCGGCGAGGGTGATGGTGTTGCCATAACACCAGGGCTGTTCGCCGAGGTCGGCAGCACTGGCGGCAAGGGCGAGATCAATCTTGCTGTGCTGGCGGTCGATCCATGTCTGGCTTTTCTGCGCGCCTTCGCGTTTGCCCTCGAGGAAGGCGGCGGCGGCGGCATCGCAGATACCGTCGGCGAGGGCTTCCCAACGCCTGACCTGAATCCGCTCGCGGCCCGGGGCAGGAATCAGCCGATTGTTGGGGGCCAGGTTGTCTAGATATTCGACAATCACGCGTGAATCGAACAACGTACTGTTGTCGTCGAAAATCAGAACGGGGATTTTGCCGAGCGGGTTGTGCTGCGGAACGCTGCTGCCTTCCACCCAAGGCGAGTTCAGTACGAATTCGCAGTCGATCTTTTTTTCCGCGAGGACGATGCGAGTCTTGCGAACGTATGGGCTGGTGAAGGTGCCGAGCAGTTTCATGTAACGTTGCCGCTTAAGTAGGGAAGAATAATTCTAGCACCATCCATTTTTCCCCGGCCCCTCCGAAACGGGTACTCAAAGCGGGCAATACAGGGTTTGGGGTGTTATACGGGTTTCCAGGCGCGCTTCAATAGCCAAAGGTTCTGGCGCCATTCGCATCTTCAATGGTCAGCGGACCGAACAGGGTGACCGAGTCGGCTTTGGTCCACAAGCCCACATGCCCCGTCACGACCTTCTCGGCCGTGTACTCAAGTTGATGACGGTCGCCGGCCTGACAACGGATGGTAGTGCCATCGATATCGACTTGCAGGCGATACCAGGTATGCGCCGTGACAACCATGTCCAGGGTCTTCCGCTGGATGCGCTTGTTGTTGACGAACTCGAACAGGATGGCGTTGTCTTCGAGCGCATTGATGCGGAATACAAAATAATTCGCGGCGTTTCTGAGGCCGAAAATGACACCTCCCGCCTGGTCGATGTTGCCGCTCTCCGGCTTCACTTCGACATGGATACTGCCATTGCCCATCTCGCTGTTCTTGGCAATCGCCAGCGGGAAATAATAATACGCACCAACCGTGTCAAGGAAGTCGTGGTACGAAACCCCGAGGGTTTTGCCGACGAGTCCCGAAATGACCCCCGTTACCGGACCCTGCCAGACCTTGCCATTTTGGAGCAAGCAGGTCGTGTCATCGACTGCGCGCCGTTGCCAAAGGCCGAGCTGGGTGAAAAATCCCTCCGGCTGGTTTGCATCGAACGGCCGGAGAAAGTCGTAGTCCTCCTCGAAGAACGATTCGGTGAGCGTGTCGACGGAGTCCTGGTCTGACAAGGTCATATCCAGCAGGCGACTGGTGGCCAGCAGCCTGCCGAGCTGGTCCAGGCTTTCCTGCGTCGACTGCTGGTCATGCCGATTGAATGTTGCTTCCAGCAGGTCGCCTTGCAGATTGACCTGAAAGCCGATCCGCTCCAGTACCGTGCCGAGGAAGCGGATGCGCAGCGACCGGCCGAAGTAGTTGCCCGCGCCACCGGCGAATTGCAGGGACACGTAGTTGTGATTCGCTTCGTCGCCACAGAGGGCGTCAATCGTTGCAAAGTGGTAGCCGAACTTTGCACTGAAGTTCATGTAATCCTTTGACAGCAGGACATAGCTGTCGCCACCGGGCGCGGGCCCCAACTCCGAGGTGGCCAGCGAGGCCATGATGGTCATGAATTTGCTTGAATCGAAGTTGATGGTGCCGGCCCAATTGATGCCGGGATGCGTGAAGCCCTGCCAGAGGGCCTGCATCGGCAGTGAATCGATATCCTCGGGGGTAGCGGTTTTGCGTGACGATACCTGCTCGTTCAGCCCGCCGCCCAGATCGATTGCATAAATCACCAGCGGAATATGCGAAGTTATCTTGGTCGATGCGCTCGCACCCTCGGCAGCCGATGAAATGCCGAACATCTCCCGCATCGAATGCTCATGGCAAAAGCGGATCACATCGTGGAAGGATTTGCAGCCCGCCGGGGTAAACGACGGGGCATCCGGATTGGTCAGGTTGAGCGGGGAAACATGATCCAGCATGGCCCGCAATTTGTTATGCACCGGACTGTCCACAATCAGTTTCTTCGTCGGCCGCAGTTGGCCGCCGAGCTGCTCGACCAGCCCGCGATACACGGCGACGGGTTGATCCGCCGACAGGGTGACAAGCTCGCCATCGGTCAGCACTTTTGTGGCATTTCCGGCATTCACGATGGCGGGAACGCCAAACTCGCGTGCCACCGAGGACAGATGGCTGGTGATGCTGCCCACGTCGGTAATCAGACCGCTGATCCGCCCCATCACCGCTGCGTAACTTGGCGAGGCAGTGCGGGTCACCAGAATGGCATGGTCGGGGATGGCGGACAGTTGCCGCTCGTCTTTCGCGATGTAAACGTTGCCGGAGGCGACGCCATATGAGGCCGCGATGCCGGACGACAACAGGTTTTCCAGGCCGGACAGGTCCGCGGACGGCAGTTCGCGCGCCTTGGGCGCCAGATGCAGCGGGCGTGTCTGAAGAAAGTAGAGCCGGTGGTCCGCGTCGATCGCCCACTCGATATCCTGCGATGTTTGATAATGGTCTTCGATCCGCACGCCGCTGGCGCACAGCTGGCGCAGGGTTTCATCCGTCAGCGAGGGGGCTGTTTGCTTTGCCAGGCCGGTATCTTCAAGAAGAGTGCCCCCCCCGGAAAGGGGTATCAGCGTCGCGGCTTTTTCGGCAATCTGTCGGTCGCTTATCTCGCCGTCATCTTTCCGGACCAGGAAAGCGTCAGCTGCCGCATCGCCACCGACGAGTTGTTCTCCCAGACCCCAGAGCGAACTGATTTTCACGTGGGTGGTATCGAGGGTTGCCGGATCGACCGTATACATTACCCCGCTGGCCTGGGCGTCAACCATGACCAGGCCGATGACGCACATCGGCGTATCTTCATCTTCAAGGCCGTGCAGTTGCCGATACGCGATGGCGCGCGGTGAGTATTTGCTGGCCACAACCTCCTTGAAGGCATCGAGCAAGCCGTCGCGCGTGACATTCAAGACGGTCGCATACTGTCCGGCAAAGCTGGCCTCGCTATCCTCGCGCACCGCGCTGCTTCTCACCGAAATCCGGATCCCCTGGCGCGTTCTTGCTTCAAGCGCCGCGTAAGCCTCGCTGATCGTGGCGGCAATTGCCCGTGGCACCACTACGTCAAGCACCATCTGGCGGATGGCCGCACTGCCGGTTTCAAGTTTCGTAAGGTCTTCCGGCGATATCCGCGCCAGACCCTGCCGAATCCGGTCGCGCAGACCGCTTTCTTCCAGAAACCGCGCAGTTGCTTCGGCAGTAATGATGAAGCCGTCCGGGACCGGTAGCTTCAGCACGTTCTTCATCACGGCAAGATTGACGGCTTTCGGCCCCGCCAATCCATGCATGTCCGGGGTGACGCGTTCCAAAGGCAGCACCATGTCGCCTGACTGACTGGCTACGCGGGGTGTTATCGCAGCGGCGATGTTGGCATCGATGGTCCGGCAGACATCGGCCAGGCCTGGATAACGGCCGGCTGACAGTTCATCAAGGGCCGTGGCCAATCCCAGGACGTGCTCGAACAGGCGGGCGTAATTCCGCTTCAGTGCCCCCGCGTCAAAAGGGTGCCCGCTGAAGTAAAGCTGCTCCATTTCGGCCATCAGCAGCAGCGCGTCATGGTTATGGTTGAGCAGGGTCCGGAAGTGCTGGTATTTGGCGCGGTGTTCTTCATCGGGGGCCGCGAGCCGCGCGGCGGCATTCTTCTTGGAGAAAATGTCGAAAATACTCACGGGATACCTCGCAGATACTCGCAAATCATGTCGCGCATGGCATTGCGCAGATCACGCGTCCGGCCAAGGTCGCCCACGCCAAAGAAGGGGCTGGTCACCGGGTCTTCGAACGGCATGTGCTTGCGTACGCCCTGCCCCGGAAACGCGGTACAGAAATCATCTGCTTGCGAACACAGGGAAATGATGGTGTCAAAGCGGCAGCCGAGAAACAGCTCGATATGCTTCGACTTCCGGCCACGCGCATCGATGCCGATTTCCTTCAATACCTGAACGACCGGCTTCCAGAGGGGCATGGGGAAGATGCCCCCCGAAAACGCCGCCCATCTATCGCCAAGCAAATGATTGACCATGGCCTCGGCCATCTGCGACCGTACCGCATTGCCCGAACAGAGAAACAGCACGGTTTTGCGCCCGAACGCCTCGGCAAGATGCCAGCGAATGATTTCCCGATCGGGATTGTCGTGCGTCTCCCCGCAGGTCGGACAGGGTACGGCGTGCTTTGCGGGAAAACAGGGGCAGACCGGGGCGCCATTGACCAGCAGTTGCAGGCACGGGTCAGTGGTCGGCTCACTCAACCGCAGCGGCACGTTCGGGGCTATGCCCAGCGCCTGCATGGCCATTGCCACGGAGTCCTGCAACTCCCCAGCCGCGGGGCAGTCCGGTCGGGCGATCAACTGTATGTCCATCCGCCCACTATACCGAAGTATCAACCTGCGATAGGTGCGCCGCGGACGGCCTGATAAAATCACCGGTTCCTTTATCCCACGGGGTTCCAGCCCGACGCTACCGCCATGAACTCATCCAGTCTGACCGCCCTGACCGCGCTGTCTCCGCTCGACGGCCGTTATGCCGCCAAGGTCGAGCCATTGCGTGCGCATTTTTCCGAATACGGCCTGATCCGAAACCGCATCCGCGTTGAAGTCGAGTGGCTGAAAGCGCTCGCCGCCGCACCGGAAATTGTCGAGGTGCCGGAGTTTTCCGAGGAGACCCGCGCCGAACTCGATCTGGTCGTTTCGGGTTTTGCCGTGACCGATGCCGCTGCGGTTAAAAAAATCGAGGCCACCACCAACCACGACGTCAAGGCCGTCGAATACTGGTTGAAGGAGCGCTTCAAGGACAATGCCGAGGTGATGAAGGTTAGCGAGTTCATCCACTTCGGCTGCACGTCCGAGGACATCAACAACACCTCCCACGCGTTGATGTTGAGCGATGCGCGCACACAGATTCTGCTGCCCGGCCTGGACCGCGTCATCGAGCGCTTCCGCGCCATGGCCCACGCTCTGGCCGAACTGCCGATGCTGGCGCGCACCCACGGCCAGCCAGCGACGCCGACCACGCTGGGCAAGGAGATGGCCAATGTCGCGGCACGGCTGATCCGCGCCCGCGCGCGCATTGCCGATGTCGCCATGCTGGCGAAGTTCAATGGCGCGGTCGGCAATTACAACGCGCACCTGTCGGCCTATCCGGAACTCGATTGGGAAGCTTTCGCCCGCCGCTTCATCGAATCGCTCGGCCTGGCCTTCAACCCCTACACCATCCAGATCGAGCCGCACGACGCAATGGCGGAACTGTTCGATGCCATCGCCCGTTGCAACACCATCCTCATCGACGCCGACCGCGACCTCTGGCAATACATTTCGCTGGGTTATTTCAAGCAGAAAACCACGGACGGCGAAATCGGTTCATCGACCATGCCGCACAAGGTCAACCCGATCGACTTCGAGAATTCCGAAGGCAATCTCGGCATCGCCAACGCTATCTTGCGCCACCTGTCGGAAAAACTGCCGATCTCGCGGCTGCAGCGCGACCTGACCGACTCGACGGTCCTTCGCAACATGGGCGTCGCCTTCGGTTACGTCGTGCTGGCGTACGATTCGACGTTGCGCGGCCTCAACAAGCTCGAAGCCAACCCGGCGCGCCTGGCCGAAGACCTCGACAATTGCTGGGAAGTGCTGGCCGAACCGGTGCAGACGGTGATGCGGCGTTACGGCATCGCCAACCCCTATGAACAATTGAAGGAACTGACGCGCGGCAAGGGCATCGAGCCGGCGGCTTTGCGCGCCTTTATAGGCGGCCTGGCGATTCCCGCGGCCGACAAGCAACGTTTGCTGGCCATGACGCCGGGTAGCTATATCGGCAAGGCCATCGAACTGGCAAAGGCAATCTGATGTCTTTCGCCGAGAACCTCAAGCAATTACCGAAGGTGTCGCACCTGGCGGCGCTGCAACTGATCGACGCTGACGGCAATGTTGTCGCCACCATCGAAAACAAGGCCGGCCAGACCGGCTCGCTGGCGGTTTACAACCACCTTGCACAACTGTTTGGCGCCATCAACGTCGAGGCGGCCAGGAAGGGCCTGGAACTGTATGCCGAGCACACGGCGGACGCCCAGACCAATCCCGGCAAACACCCGAACATTGACCGCCTGGTGACTTTGGTTACACAGAACGGTCAGTTGCGTGTCAAGCAGATATTTTCTCCCGGCATGGAATAAACTTGTCGTCGGCTGCGTATACGGTTTGGGTAATGGCAGACCATCAATACGCGCCACCCAACCACAAAGGAGAATGGAAACCATGAATAAAAACTTCAAAATCTTCGTTGCCGGCATCACCCTGTCCGCCATGGCCGGCATTACCTTTGCCCAGTCCGTCGGCAAATTGGAAGACCAGATCCGCTGGCGCCAGTCCGCGTATCACACCATGGCATGGAGCATGGCGCGCATCAAGGCCAACGTCGATGGACAGTTCAATAAGGAGCAGGTGGTCGAGGCGGCCAACGTCATCCAGGCCATCACCAACTCGAAGATGGGCGCGCTGTATCAGCCCGGCTCGGACAAGGGCAAGGGCTGGAAGGAAACCCGCTTGAAGCCGGAGTTCTTCGGTAGCCCGGACCTCGGTCAGATCGCCGGCAATTTCAGCACCGCCGCCAATGAAATGGCCAAGGTCGCCGCCGCTGGCGACGCCGGCGCCGTCAAGGCACAGTTCGGCAAGCTCGGCGAGTCCTGCAAGGCTTGTCACGACAAGTTCAGAAAAGAAGACTGAGCCTTATCCGCCCAAGCAAACGGCCACCCGCGGGTGGCCGTTGTCGCTTGTGCCGTCCCGCCGGCGCCGACTTTCAGAAAGCGGGTGCTTGCGTCGCGGGCGGCGGCGGCGGCTGCAATGCTCCGGAAGCGGCCCAGACCGCCAGCGCGGCAATCAGCAGGGAGACAAGGAAAGCGGCAAGGCCGCCGCCCTTGGCCGACCATTCCGGACGCCCTTCCGCCCAGCCGGTCAGCATCGGCTTGACGAGGTTCTGCTTCTTCACGCGGGCGTAGTAGGCGATCGCGCCGAGATGCAAGGCGACGAGCACCATCAGCAGCTTTTCCAGCAGATGGTGAATGGAGGTGATCCGGGCCGACAGATCGGCGTCGACACGGCTGGCAAGGTAGCCCGAGTAGGCGATATCGTCGTTGGCGAACAGGCCGGTCATGGCCTGGGTGAACAGCATGCCGAGCATGGCCAGCACCGAAAGGGCGCCGAGCGGATTGTGTCCCAGACCGCGCCAGCGGCCCAGCAGATAGGCGAGGATCGCTCTGGGGCCGCGCACGAAGACGGCGAAGCGCGCATAGGTCGAGCCGATCACGCCCCAGATCAGGCGAAAAACGAGTAGCCCGAAGATGGCCAGCCCCAGCCGGCCATGCCAGACCATCAGGTTGCCGCCGATTTTTGCCGTCACGAAAGCGCCGACAACGCAGGCGGCCAGCGACCAGTGGAACAGCCGGGTCGGCAGGTCCCAGATATAGGCCTTCATGACTTTAACGTGAAAGACGCGGAGCGGCTCTGGCCGCTCCCCTCTCCCTTGACGGGAGAGGGGTCGGGGGAGAGGGTGCGGTCATGGCGCGCAGCTTTCATTATTTGTGGTGGCGCCAAGCTCCATGGCCGTTAGACGCAGGCGCCATCCTCGGTGACGCCCTCGGCTTTTTCTTTCTTCGGCTTGACGAAATGCTCGCGCGAGACGCCCATCCACATCAGCAGCGGGCTCGCCACCAGCACCGAGGAATAGATGCCGAACAGGATGCCGATCGTCAGTGCCAGCGCGAAATAATACAACGCCGGACCGCCGAAGATCAGCATCGAGACCACCATCATCTGCGTGCTGCCATGGGTGATGACGGTGCGCGAGATGGTGCTGGTGATGGCGTGGTCGATGATCTCGGGCGTGGTCATGCCGCGCTGCTTCCTGAAGGTTTCGCGCACGCGGTCGAAGACGACGACGGATTCGTTCACCGAGTAGCCGAGCACGGCCAGCACCGCCGCCAGCACGGGTAGCGAGAATTCCCACTGGAAGAAGGCGAAAAAGCCCAGGATAATGATGACGTCGTGCAGGTTGGCGATGATGGCCGAAACGGCGAAACGCCACTCGAAGCGGAACGCGAGATAGGTGACGATGCCGATGATGACCAGCAGGAGCGCCAGCGCGCCGTCCTCGGCGAGTTCCTTGCCGACCTGCGGGCCGACGAATTCGACGCGCTTGATTTGCGGGTCGCCGCCCGCGGCTTGCAGGCTGGCGCCGACCTTTTCGCTGATCCTGTCGGATTCGCCCGCCACGCCTGATTTGATCGGCACGCGGATCAATACGTCGCGCGAGGAGCCGAAGTTGATCACCTGCGTGTCGGCAAAGCCGTCCGTTTCAAGTTGCTTGCGGATCTTGTCGAGGTCGGCGGACTGGCTGTAACCGGCCTCCATCACGGTGCCGCCGGTGAATTCGATCGACAGGTGCAGACCCTTGGTGGCGAGGAAGAACACCGCCAGGACGAAGGTGGTCAACGAAATGATGTTGAACACCAGCGCATGGCGCATGAAGGGGATGTCTTTTCTGATGCGGAAAAATTCCATGGCTCTATAGTCCCCGCGGCTTAAACGCCAGGCTTCCAGATCTGGCCGATGCTGATGGAATCGAGCTTGCGCTGATGGCCATAGATCAGGTTGATCCCCGCGCGCGACACGACCACGGCGCTGAAGATCGAGGTGAGAATACCCAGACAAAGCACCACGGCAAAGCCGCGCACCGGACCGGAGCCGAAGATCAGCAGCGCGGCGCCGGCAATCATCGTCGTGATGTTGGCGTCGAGAATGGTGCCCCAGGCGCGGTCATAACCGGCGGTGATGGCGGCCTGCGGGGTGACGCCGTTCCTGAGTTCCTCGCGGATGCGCTCGTTGATCAGCACGTTGGCGTCGATGGCCATGCCGAGCGTCAGCGCCACCGCGGCGATGCCGGGCAGGGTCAGCGTGGCCTGCAACAGCGACAGCAGTGCGACGAGGAACAGCAGGTTGGCCGTCAGCGCGATGATCGAGACCACGCCGAACAGCAGGTAATAGGCGATCATGAAAACGGCGATGGCCGCGAAGCCCCACAGCGTGGAATTGACGCCCTTGGCGATGTTCTCGGCGCCAAGGCTGGGGCCAATCGTGCGTTCCTCGATGATGTCCATCGGCGCGGCGAGCGAACCGGCACGCAGCAGCAGGGCGACGTCGTTGGCTTCGGTCGTCGACATGCTGCCGGAAATCTGCACGCGCCCGCCGCCGATTTCAGTGCGGATCACCGGGGCTGTCACCACTTCACCCTTGCCTTTTTCGATGAGCAGGATGGCCATGCGCTTGCCGACGTTGTCGCGCGTCACATCCCTGAAGATGCGCGCACCGGCCGAATCGAGCGACAGATGCACCGCCGGTTCCTGGGTCTGGCTGTCGAAGCCCGCCTGGGCGTCGGTCAGCCGCTCGCCGGTGAGCACTACCTGCTTCTTGACCAGCAGGCCGCGGCCGCCGCGTTCGACGTAATAATCAGTACCGGCGGGCGGCTGGCCACGTTCAGCCTGTGCCATGATGGACGGGTTGGCGCTCGCCTCGTCGTCGACCATGCGCACTTCCAGTGTCGCCGTGCGGCCGAGGATGTCCTTGGCCTT
>CAZOMI010000027.1:0-33443 GCA_964580925.1 uncultured Methyloversatilis sp. | reverse complement strand
GAATGACGGTGGTTGAATTGTGTTTCACGAAAATGTTCCACGTTTCACGTTAAGCTTCAGCAGACATTCTTGAGCCTGATGAATCCGACGATGTATACCTCCCAGGGCACGCTTGAAAAAGAGCGGCTCGTCAATCAATATGTACCTCTGGTCAAGCGCATCGCCTTTCACCTGATGGCGCGACTGCCGTCCAGCGTACAGGTCGATGATCTCGTGCAGAACGGCATGCTCGGGCTGCTCGATGCCTTGGGGCGTTTCGAGGAAGGCCTGGGCGCCCAATTCGAAACCTATGCGGTGCAACGGGTGCGCGGCGCCATGCTCGATGGCCTGCGCGAAAATGACTGGCTGCCACGTGGCATCCGCAAGGAAATGCGCCGTGTCGAGAGCGCCATCCAGAAGCTTGAGCACCAGCAGGGACGCCATCCCAAAGAGGGCGAACTGGCTACTGCGCTGGACATGCCGTTGGCCGATTACCAAAAATTGCTGCAGGACGCACGCGGCCACCAGATTGTGTATCTCGAGGACCTGGCCGAGGAGCACGAGGATTATCTCGAGCGGCACGCATCGGGAGTATCTCCCGACCCGCTGACCCTGCTTGAAGAAAGCGACGTGCGCGGTGCGTTGGTGGAAGCGATAGCCAGCTTGCCGGAACGCGAGAAGATGATGATGGCGCTGTATTACGAACAGGACCTGAACTTGCGGGAAATCGGCGCGGTACTGGGTGTCACCGAGTCGCGCGTCTGCCAGCTGCACACGCAGGCGGTCACTCGTCTGCGCGCCACCATGCTTGGCGACGAAGGCCCGCTCAAGACCGCCACCAAGCGTCGCGGCCGCAAACCCAAACAGGCGCAACCCGCCTCCGCCTGAAGATCATGGACAAGATCAGTATTGCCGGCCTGGCCCTCGGTATTCTCGCCATCCTTGGCGGACAGGTGCTGGAAGGCGGGCATGTCGCTTCCCTGTACCAGCCGACGGCATTCCTGATCGTCATCGGCGGCACGCTGGGCGCCGTCATGCTGCAAAGCCCCTTGCCGGTTTTCATGACTGGCCTGAAGATGATCAAGTGGGTGTTTATCCCCCCCCCGACACAGCCCGAGGCATTGATCGAACAGATCGTGCGCTGGAGCCATGTGGCGCGCAAGGAAGGCTTGCTGGCACTTGAGGCGCAGACCCTGACGATAGACGACCCTTTCATGCGCCGGGGACTGCAACTCCTCGTCGATGGTGTCGAGCCGGAGCGCCTGCGTGGCGTGCTGGAGGTCGAAATCGACGCCTACGAGGAGCAAATGAAGCTGTCGGCCAAGATCTGGGAAGCCGCCGGCGGCTACTCGCCGACCATCGGTATCCTCGGGGCGGTGATGGGCCTGATTCATGTCATGGAAAATCTTTCCGACCCCTCCAAGCTCGGCGCCGGCATTGCCGTGGCCTTCGTTGCCACGATCTATGGCGTCGGCGCGGCCAACCTGATGTTCCTGCCGATTGCCAAAAAACTGCTGTTCAACATCAATCGCCTGGTCGCCATCCGCGAGATGTTCATCGACGGCCTGATCGGCATCTCGAATGGTGACAATCCACGCATTATCGAGAGCCGCATGCAGGGCTATATCGTCTGAGCATGAGGTCGGTCATGGGACGACGGCGCAAAGGCGAAGAAGAGCACGAAAATCACGAACGCTGGCTCGTTTCCTATGCGGATTTCATTACCCTGCTGTTCGCTTTTTTTGTCGTGATGTATGCGCTCTCGTCGGTGAATGAGGGCAAGTATCGCATCCTGTCCGACTCGATCTCATCGGCGTTTCGCAACGTGCCGGGCAGCGCCAGCGGGGCGCTGGTACAGATCAATCCCAACGCGCCGCTGCCGGTCGGCATACCCCTCAAAAAACCCCAGATCGACCCCAGGCGCCAGCAAAACCGTGAAACGCTGCGCAACAAGGCGAAGGAGATCACCGCGGCGCTGGCATCTCTGGTGCAACAGGGACAGGTGCGGGTAACCGAGGGGGCACTCGGCATCACCGTGGAAATCAATGCCAGCGTGTTGTTCGATTCGGGGGAAGCCCGCCTGCAATTGCCTGCCGTGCGGGCGCTGACGGCGGTGGGGCAGATCCTTGCCACCACGGATTTTCCGATCACCGTCGAGGGGCACACAGATAATGCCCCGATCAATACCCCGCTGTATCCATCAAACTGGGAATTGTCCGGTGCGCGCGCCGCGAGCGTGGTGCGGTTGTTCATCGAAACCGGCGTCAATCCGCGCAGCCTGACCGCAACCGGCTACGCCGAGCAGCGACCGATTGCCGACAACGCCAATGCCGAAGGACGCCAGCGCAACCGGCGCGTCGCCATCAACATGGAAGCGCGCACGCCGGACGAGATCAAAGAGTTGGCGTTGCCCGAATAGTAAACACCCGCCCCCCTTCGCCCCCCTCGCGGGGGGTTCTTGACGGCTCGCTGCGCTCGCATATCACGGGGCGCTTCGGACTTGCGGCGGCGCGGGTTGCGGCTGGCGCCGCGTGCCGTCTCGCCTTGGGGCGGCCCGGCGGCGAGACTGCGGAGGTTTTCTCCCTCTCCCCTTGCGGGGCGAGAGGGGAATTCGGGAAGCACTGCTTCCCGCCCTCGCAGCCGGATCGGAATGCAGTCCGATCCGTGGGGCGCGGAGCGGGGTCGGGGAGAGGGGGATTCACCCAAAGGCCCTTAGCCCGCTTGCGGGCTAAGGACGGCCCGGCGGCGAGACTGCTGCCGTGTTGGCCTGCCTACGCTTTCCCGAGGATGCGGCCGCCCAGCCCGACTTGTTGCTGGCCGTCCGGGCCGTAGTTCATCGCCTGGTTTGTGGCGGTCATCAGGATCGCGAAGGCCTGCTGATTGTGTTGCATGTGCAGGCCGATCAATTTTCCGTTGGTCGCATTCAGGTCGCGGGCCTTGGCAGCGAGGCCAAGCAGTTTTTGCCAGGCCCGGGTGTTGTCTTCGCCGTAACTGGCGAGCCAGGCTTCCATGCCGACGCGCCCACCGGCAAGGCCGAGTCGGGCCAACATGCCCTCGCGTGCGTGGGAAAGGGCAGCCAGTTGATTGGCCAGGCTGGTTTTGTTTTCGGTGAGCGGCAGCAGGGCTTCGATATCACCGCGCGAGAGCAATTCCTGCTCACGATTCAAAACTGAAATGAACTCCCCGAGCTTGCGGACTTCTTCGCTCAGCGTGTTGCCAAGCAGCAAGGCTGGATTTTGAATGGGGGGGAGAGCCACGCCGGATCAGGCGGTCGGATTCGGGCGTCCGAGCATTTCGCGCACGCTGGTCAGCAGACCGTCGGCGATGCGCTCGGGGTTGATCTGGAAACGGCCTGCGGCGATCGCAGCCTTGATTTCGGCGACGCGCTCCGCGTTGACCGGCGTCTCGCCAGCGCCGACTTTCTGCATGTGGGCGGAAAGCGAGGAAATATCGACGCGCGCCGCCGTTCCCGCGAGGGGTTTTGACGAGGCGGCGGCAGGGTTCTTGGTACGGGCGGCATCCGGCGCTGTGCTGACGGCGGGTAGGGCACTGTTGATCTTCACGTTAATTTCCTTTCGCGCAGGGCGTTTCTCTGTGGCTGTCTACGGCAGCGCTGGCAAAAACTTGAGGTGGAGGGGGTCTTGCCATTGCTTTGATTATAAACAAATCTCAGTAGCTGACTTCCACCGTGCCACCGGCTTTGGCAATTCCACTGATGACCTGGCCGGTGCCCAGCCGAACCTGGGCGACCTGACCTTCGACGGCGTTGTTGAGCGCGCGGCCTTCATTGCTCACGGCAAAGCCCGGCCCGCTTGATACGACCCGGACTGTCTGGTTTTGGCGTACCACCCACAGGGCTTTGAGCATGTCCGTACGCAGCGGCCGGCCGGCCGGGATCGATGTGGCGGCTGCCTTGCCGACGGCCAGTCTGGCCTCGGTGAGGATATTCGCGGGCAGGTCGGACAGATCGCCCCACTGGGTAGCCAGGTCATCCGCCGCGACAACCTGCCCCTGCGCGATGGGGCGTGCGCTGATCAGGTAATCGGTCTTGACGCGGATATGCACCGGCACATGGACGCGCCAGCCGGCCGTATCGAGACAGCGCACCATGACGTTGGTGCGGCCCCAGGCCTGTGAGCCGGGCGGGCGGCTGACATCGAAGCTGTTGCACGGCGCGAGCTGATTGCCCGGGTCGAGGCCGCCGATTTCGTAACTGACCTGCCCGGGCAGGCCCTTGGACTGGATCTTGAGCCAGCTTTCGATGGCCTTTTTGACCGGAGTGGGGTCCTGCTGGGCCTGGGCCATTGAAACACCGAGGCCAAGGGCCAGGATGCAGAGCAGGGTGCGGAGGGGAATGGTCAATCGTCGCATGTCGGCATTGAACCATCCGATAGCGGATAAGGGTTGACTGCGTATCGGCGCTTTTTCGCCGCTGTTCTCCATTGCCGCTTGGCCTGGTGGCTTACCGGGTCAGCTGGGCATAAAACTGCGGCAGTCGTGTCGGCAGTTCCTCGGGTTTGCGGATAACCGCGTATCCGGCCGGCCCGAACAGGTGGGGCAGATAGCTCGCGCCTTCGCGATCGATCGTCACGCAGAACGGCACCAGTCCCTGACGGCGTGCGGCGCCGATGGCGACGCGGGTATCTTCGATGCCGTAGCGGCCTTCGTACAGATCAAGGTCGTTCGGTTTTCCGTCGGAGAGGATCAGCAGGATGCGCCGGCTGGCGGTTTCGCTGCCATGCAGCGTGATGGCGTGACGGATCGCCGCACCGAGGCGGGTGTAGTAGCCGGACTTGATCGCGGCGATCCGGCCGCGCACGGTGTCGTCAAAGCGCTCGTCGAAGTTTTTTAGTCGATGGAAACGCACGTTGCTGCGCTTGAGCGACGAGAAGCCACAGATTGCGAAGCGGTCTCCGGTGGCGTCCAGCGCTTCGCCGAACAACAGCAGGGAGTCGCGGATGACGTCGATTACCCGGGCTTCAGACGAGATCCAGGAGTCGGTCGACAACGACAGATCGGCTAACACCAGGCAGGACAGATCGCGCGCGCGCTTCTCCAGCGAGAGATAGAGTTGTTCCGAGGGGTGGCGGCCGACGCTGCGGTCGGTCTGCGCGCGCACCACGGCATCGACGTCGAGCTCGGTGCCATCGGGGCGATGTTTGAGCCAGATGCGTCCGGGCTGCAACGCGGCAAACTGCTGGTGCAGGCGCCGCGCGGTACGGCGCAGGGCGGGCGGCAGGGCGGCAGGTGCGGCGTTGCGCGCCACCAACTCGGTCAAACACACGTGATCTTCGAGCAGGCGCTGCTTGCGATAGTCCCATTCGGGTAGCCGGATGCCTGGCCCGAGCACGACATCGTCTTCGGCAGCCGACGGCAGGTCGAGGTCGAATTTGACCTTCGATGCTATTGGATCCTTGTCCTGGGCAAGAGAGAGGTGGTCAAGGTCACGTGCGGCGGCAGCGGCGTTCGGGTCGGGATCGTCGTCAGTCGGGCGGTTGATGCGCAGAAATTCCGCCACGGCGAGCAGGCTTTCGGCGCGGAACATGATCGCCAGGCCGTTCTTCTCCTGCGGCATGTCCTCGCGTTCTGCGCGATGGGCGCGCCGTTCCGTTTCCTCCGAGGGCGGTGCACCGCTAGTGGTCTGTTCGGGATCGGCAGCGGTCGAGCGGACTGCGGATGCGCTCGTCCCCAGCGAGCCCGAAAGCCAGAGCTGAACCGGTTCGGCCGCGGGTGCGTCAGTGCTTGCTGCGGGCAGGAAGGGCACGCTGCCGGGTTCTGTCAGGGCGCAACGGATCGCCTGTTCGCGATCGGCCTCGGCTGCGGGTAGCCGGGACGGGTCGATGCGGGTTGGCAGATAGGCTTCGACCAGTCTGCGGTAGCGAGGGCCGATTCCCGGCCAGGTTGCGAGGGCGTAACAGGTCGCGGCCTGATTGCGCCGGAAATCGCCTACGGCGTCGGGCGTGAAGCTCGTATCGTCGGGTCGCCGGCCGTGCGCGGCGGCCAGGGCGGCAAGCCACAGGTAGAGGTCGCGATTCAGGCTGCGCCGGGGAAAGCAGTCGATCTCCGGTGGTAGCCGTAATGTCGACTGATCCATGCGCGCCCGTGCCGTCTTGTCGCCGATGCCGGCAATGCGTGCGAACCAGCTACGTCGCGCACCGTGCTGGTCGACGGTCGCTGCCGCCACGCGCAGGCCGGGGTCACCGCCGAGCGCGCGGAAGTAGACACCGGCGGTGCGTTCAATCTCCTTGAGCCGGACTGTCGCCGCGGGAAACCGCTGTTCGGCCGTGCGTGTGATCAACCGGTGCCAGAGCTTGCCTACGGTTTCTTCCATGTCCGGATCACTTCTTGCGCCGTTGCAGCAGCGCGGCGGAGCGGAAGCCAGCCTCATTCTCGCGGGCTGCCGCATCACTGACCCAGGCGAGCAGAGGTCCATCCGGGTTGTTGCGCTGAGCCTGCCCACAGGCGTCGATGCACTGGCTGCACTGGGTGCAGGTGAACATATGGCGTTTGATGTTGCGCGGCGGCAGCCGCATTGGACAAGCTGCCTCGCAAGCCGAGGAGCGGTCGGGCAGGCAGGTGGCGCAGGTGGCGGCACGCTGGCGTTTGAAGCCCACCACCATGGCATTCCGATTGCCCATCCACGCGAGACTCTGGAACAATCCCACGGCGCATGCATAGCGGCAGAACAGGTGGCGGGCGAACAGGAATTCAAGGGACAAGACCGCCGTGCCGATGCCGATAAAAAGCGCCTGATTGCGGGTGAGTTCACCGTGCAACAGGTTGCCGTATACCTGTGCCGGGGGAATCAGATAGGTGAGCAGTACGACTGCCCAGAGCAGGGCGAACAGCAGCGCGGCCGGAACGACGACGCCCCACCAGCGCGGATCGGGTTGCCAGCGCTCACCATCGGGACGCCAGGGGGTGATTCGGGCCGTTTCCCAGACGCTGGGTTTGCCGGTGGCGCGGATCATCAGCCGGTTGATTGTTTCCACCACCGAGAAATGGGGACACAGCCAGCCGCAGTAGAGGCGCCCCCACTTCCAGGCAACAAACAGGAACAGCGCGGCGCCACCGAGCACGGGCAGGAACAGGCGCAGTATTACGTGGATCGCAGCAGCGAATGGGCCGCTGCGCCCGGCGAGGAAATCATCCAGACCGAGCCGCCATTCCATGCCCAGCAACCATGCGTGGCCGACCGTCAGATCGAAGCGCAGCAGATCGAATATCGGCGCGATGATGAACAACAGAAAAAAACCGGCCTGCCACCAGATGCGCGTGGCCTGGGTTTTGCCGCGCGTGAGCGGTGCCGCGACAGCGATCGGGATGGTGCGTCTGCTGGCCGTGGGCGAGCCCTTTCCTGGTGGGCCGGCAGGGGATGGGCTGAGCGGTAAGTTCATTGCCTCGGCATCATTCTTCGATGCGCGGACCCAGCAGGGGATAGCGCCACTGACGGGCGAGTATCGCGCGATTCAGGCCGAATACGCCGAGCAGGATCAGGGCGGCATGGACGCAGATGAAGTACAACACCCCGATGACCCACGAAACCGGGTTGTCGAGGCCACCGAGCAGGAATATCGTGATGCTCACCCCGACCAGGATGGCGCCGCCGCTGATGCTGGTGACGACAGTCTGCTGGAGATGGTTGCGAACTATGGCCGAGTCGCTGTGGCGAAACTTCCACCATAAAACCACCATCAGCACGAAGCCGAGTACCGGAATAATCATCAGGTTGGCCAGAAACAGCGCTTCGGCGAGTACCGCGACCGGTGGTCCGGGCATGTTCTCCTTGAGCAGGTTGGGTTGCCTGTCTTTCATCGAAAATAAGCTCCGGTAAATCTTGGTTGGACAAATCGGGAGGAGAGAAAATCCGTCCCGAACACGTATGGCCGGCAGATCGGCAGGTTCTGCCGTGTTTAGCGTGAAATACAAAATCTGACGCCGGGTAATCCCATGAGCGCAGCGAACAAACTTCGACCCCCGCCCAGGGGCGGGGGCTGGGGGTGGGGGGCAATTTGAAGGGGCTGACTTTCATGATGCGGGGTGATGTTTCACGCATCATGAAAGTTAGCCCGCCGCTCAGCGGCCGAAGGTTGCCGCCACCACTTCCATCAATGCCGCGGCGACCTCAGGGTCGTCGGTGAGACTCTCCACAATGGCGGCGCGGCAGGCGCTGACCGGGTCCATGCCGGCGCGGATCAGCAGCGCCGCGTAGACGAGCAGACGCGTACTGGCGGCTTCTTCGAGGTCGTGTTCTTGCAAGCTGCGCAGTGAGTTGGCGATCCCGACCAGGCGGCGTGCCAGATCGGCATCGCAGCCGACTTCGCCGAGCAGAATCGTCTCTTCGCGCTCGCTGGTCGGGAAGTCGAAACGCAGGCTGACGAAACGTTGCCGGGTCGACGGTTTCATGCCCTTGAGCAGATTCTGGTAACCGGGGTTGTAGGAGACCACCAGCATGAATCCCGGAGGGGCCTTGAGCAATTCGCCGGTGCGGTCTATCGGCAGGATGCGCCGGTCGTCGGCAAGCGGGTGCAGCACCACCGTGGTGTCCTTGCGCGCCTCGACGATCTCGTCCAGATAGCAGATGCCTCCCTCGCGTACGGCACGGGTCAGGGGGCCATCGCACCAGACGGTCTGGCCGTCACCGATCAGATGGCGGCCGACGAGATCGGCCGCGGTCAGGTCATCGTGGCAGGCCACCGTGTAAAGGGGCAGTCCCAGCCGTGCGGCCATGTGGGCGACGAAACGGGTTTTGCCGCAACCGGTCGGACCCTTGATGAGCAGTGGCAATTTATTCTGCCAGGCGTGCTCGAACACGGCGACCTCGTCGCCGGCAGCTTGATAGAACGGTACGGCAGGATGCGGGTTTTCAAGTTTCATGCATTAAGTCCTGTCCCGCCGGCCGGAGCCGGCGGGTTGTCGACGTCAGGCGATCAGCGGCTTGCTTTCACCTTTGACGAAGAAGCTCGTTACATAGGTGACCAGTCCGGCGAAGAACGCCACCCCGGCCCAGACGCGCATCCAGTAGAACAGCGCGACCTGGTCCTGCGCCGTCATGAACGACATCGGGGTATCGGAGACGCGCTGCAGCCAGACTTGCAGGATGCCGGCCGCGGTGAGGAACAGCGTGATGAAGACCATCGAGATGGTCATGATCCAGAAGCTCCACATTTCCAGCACCTGGGCTCGCGGGCTGTTTGCCGCCCGTCCGCGCAAAATCGGCATCGCATAGCTGATGATCGTGATCACCACCAACACGTAGGCGCCATAGAACGCCAGGTGGCCATGCGCCGCGGTGATCTGGGTGCCGTGCGTGTAATAGTTGACCGGAGCCAGGGTGTGCAAAAAGCCCCATACGCCGGCGCCGAGGAAGGCCATGACGCCGGTACCCAGCGCCCACAGCACGGCCGCCTTGTTCGGGTGCTCGCGCCGCCGCCGGTTGACCATGTTGAAGGCAAAGACGGTGATGGCGAAGAAGGGAATCGGTTCGAGCGCGGAGAAGATCGACCCCCACCATTGCCAGTATTCGGGCGTGCCGATCCAGAAATAGTGGTGGCCGGTGCCGATGATGCCGGTCACCAGCGCCAGCGTGATGATCACGTAGAGCCACTTCTCGATGACTTCGCGGTCGACCCCGGTGACCTTGATCAGCACGAAAGCCAGCAGCGCGGCCATGATCAGCTCCCACACCCCTTCGACCCACAGGTGCACCACCCACCACCAGTAGAACTTGTCCAAGACGAGATTGGCCGGGTTGTAAAAGGCGAACAGGAAGAAGATCGCCAGTCCCCACAGACCGATCAGCAGGACGAGATTGATCACCGTCTTGCGTCCCTTGAGCAGGGTCATGCTGATGTTGAAAAGGAACGCCAGCGCAACGACCACGATGCCGATCTTGGTCAGCAAGGGCTGTTCGAGAAACTCGCGGCCCATGGTGGCAAGGATGTTGTTGCCGGTCATCGTGGCGAGCGTGTTGTAGTCGACGAACAGGTAGCCGAGGATCGTCAGCACGCCCGCGGCGAGAAAGACCCAGAACAGTATCCAGGCCAGCAGCGGGCTGTACAGTTCGGTTTCGGCTTCTTCGGGCACCAGGTAATAGGCGGCGCCCATGAAGCCGAACAGCAGCCAGACGATCAGCAGGTTGGTGTGCACCATGCGGGCGATGTTGAATGGAATCTCCGGGAACAGAAAATCGCCGATGACATATTGGGTGCCGAGGATCAGGCCAAAAATGACCTGCCCGGCAAACAGCGCGATGGCCGCGATGAAGTAGGGTAGCGCGACCGCTTGTGATGGGTATTTCATGACGTGGGTCCCTTATGCGTAAGCTCTGGAGGAATTGGTGGGCGGGCGGCTCAGCCTTCGATGTTGGGCGGCCATTTCTGCGTATTGATGCCTGCCGTGTAACGGAAGAACTCGACCAGATCGTCCAGTTCCTTGTCGGTCAGATGGAATTGCGGCATCTGCCGGCGGCCCGGGGCATTGGTCGGCATGGCCTGTATCCAGGCCTTGATGAAGTCCGGGCCGCGACGTGTATACACATTGCCCAATTCGGGTGCGTAGTAGGCCCCTTCGCCGAGCAAGGTGTGGCAGCCGATGCAGTTGCGCGTTTCCCAGATGTGTTTTCCGGCCGCCGCGCTCGGAGTGAGATTGTGCCGGTTGTCGGTCTTGGGCAGGGCCTTCATGGTGTCGAAGGTCAGGGCCAGGAATAACAGAAAGAAGAAAACCGACCCGCCGTAGAAAACATTGCGGGCCATGGCTTTGGTGAAGGTTCCGCTCATGGGTTACCTCTTTTCGAAGTTGGCTGGGGAAAGGAGCCAGGTTGATCGGGACGAATTCGCGAGAACTCGGCTGCCACTTTACGTCGGGCGATTCTTCGGGAAAATGATATTAGTCAACTTTAACAGTCAACTTTTCTGCTAACGTGTTTTCCGGGTGTGGCGAATCTTGCATCCAGTGCGGTGCCGTGCGTGGGTGCGCGGCATCGAATCGAGACAACATCATCCAGGAGCGCCATATGTCTACAATTCCCTTGCCCCTGTACGTCGCATTCTTCTTTTTCCTTGGCGGTGCCTTGCTCCTTAACCTGCATCACCGCTACCAGAACAAGCAGCGCGCATTGCCGGCGCGCGACCAGTATCTGGTAACCCACCATCTGGCCGAGCCTGCCTGCCATGCCTGCGGGTCGGATCGCCTCGCCGAGAGCGGGTTGACGCACGGTGAAGACGAGCGGCGCATCATCAGTTGTCACGACTGCAAGGAAATGCTGTTTCAGGATCGCCACGCTGTGAGCGGCGATGAAGATTTCGCCTGACGGCCCAGAGGCGTACCCTTGCCGGATATTGCCGGCTTAGCGAGCAGGCAAAAATTGCCGCCCATCTGGCAAATTGCCGTTTGTTTGCCGGCAACCGGGTTGATGTAAAAGCACGAATTTAGGCGCAAATAGAGGGTTGCAGACTTCTGGCACGATTACTGCATGTCTGCAATGCCCGAAACCTTCAGCCGTGCTCAAACATGATCGACCGCCTTGACCAGGACCTGAGCTTCACCCAGACGGCGCTGCGCTTGCGCAACCAGCGGCAGGAAATGCTGGCGTCGAATATCGCCAACGCCGACACGCCGCACTACAAGGCGCGCGACATCGATTTCAAGTCGGCGCTGGCCAGTGCCATGGGTGGAACGGATGCGAGCCTGGCGCGCACCCACGCGGGCCATCTGTCTGGCGTGGATGCGCTGCTTGCCGGCGGCACTGCGAAATATCGCAACGAGTATCAGGGCGCCATTGATGGCAACACGGTGAACATGGATATCGAGCGCGCGGCCTTTGCCGAAAACGCCATGCAGGTCGAGGCGCTGATGACTTTTATCAACAGGCGTTTCCAGGGGCTTGGCCGCGCAATCTCGGGCCAGTAAATCATGAGCGACTTCAGAATTTTCGCCATCGCCGGCTCCGCGCTCACCGCGCAGTCCGCCCGCCTCAACGTCGTGGCGAGCAACCTCGCCAACGCCGACAGCGTGGTCGGTGCCGACGGCCAGCCCTATCGCGCCAAGCAGGTCGTGTTCGCGGCAATGCCGGTCGAGGGCGGCGGCCTGGGCGTGCGCGTGACGCAGGTGGTGGATAGCGCCGCGCCGCTGCGCATGCAGTACGACCCCGCCAACCCCGCCGCCAACGAACAGGGTTATGTGTCGATGCCGAATGTGAACGTGGTGGAGGAAATGGTGAACATGATCTCCGCCTCGCGCGCCTATCAGACCAATGCCGAAGTGATGAATACCGCCAAGAGTCTGATGCAAAAAGCTCTGGCGATTGGCCAGTAACCGGAGAAAACATAATGACGACCGCAGTCGCTAATTCCACCAGCAACCCCGCCGCCGACATTTATGCAGCGCTGAATGTCGCGCGCGACAACAGAAGCTCGGCCACCGCCGACATCCAGAACCGTTTCCTCACCCTGCTGACCGCCCAGTTGAAGAACCAGGATCCGACTGCGCCGATGGACAGTGCGCAGATGACCTCGCAACTGGCGCAAATCAGCACGGTGGATGGCATTGAGCGGCTGAACGCCACCCTGCAGAAAATGCTCGGCAGCACCACCGATGCCCAGGCCATGCAGGCGGCCGCGCTGGTCGGGCGGGGTGTCCTGGTGCCCGGTTCTGCGCTGCAACTGGTCGAGGGCGCAGCGGTCGGTGCGCTGGAACTTGCCGGTCCGGCCGATGAGGTCAGCGTCACCATCAAGGATGCCAGCGGACTGGTGCTGCGGACGCTCAACCTCGGCGCAATGCCGGGGGGCGTCAATGCCTTCTCCTGGGACGGCAAGAACGACGGCGGCGCGCCGGCCGTGGATGGCAGTTACAGCGTGAGCATCGCCGCCGAGCAGGGCGGCAAGAAAGTCACGGCAGACGCCCTGGCGCTGGGCCAGGTATCCAGCATCACGCGCGGCGCGCAGGGCATGACGGTCAATGTGGGTTCGCTGGGCGCTTTCACCCTGGCGGATATCAAGGAAATTCTCTAACCGATTAGCAGGAGACAGCAATGAGCTTTCAACAAGGTTTAAGCGGACTGAGATCGGCAAGTACCTCGCTCGATACGATCGGCAACAATATCGCGAACTCTGGAACGGTCGGCTTCAAGTCGGCGTCCACCCTGTTCAGCGATGTTTTTGCCGCCACCCTCGGCGGCGGCAACCAGATCGGCATCGGTGTTTCGGTGGGCGGCGTCAGCCAGCAATTTACCCAAGGCAACGTTACGGCGACCAACAACCCGCTGGATATCTCCATCAACGGCCAGGGCATGTTCCGGCTCAACAACAACGGCGCGATCACCTGGACGCGCAACGGCCAGTTCAACATCGACAAGAACGGCTATGTCGTCAATACCAGCGGCGCCCGGCTGACCGGCTATCTCGCCAATGCCTCCAACATCATTGTGCCCTCGACCCCGGCTGATATCTTCATCAACACCGCCGACTTGCAGCCTCAACCTACTGGCGCATCCGGCGCCGGCGTCAAGATCGGTCTTAATCTGGATTCGCGTCAGGCAGTCAATAGCGCAATGTTCAGCGTTAGCGATCCACTGACCTACAATAGTTCGACATCGGCGACGGTCTATGACACGCTCGGCAATGCGCATTTGCTGTCGATGTATTTCAAGAAGACCGCCGCCAATACATGGGAGGTTTATAGCAATCTGAATGGTGGCGCCGCAGGTGTCGTTGCTGCCGCACCGGCAATTGGTGCTGCTGCCGGCGCTGCTATTACTAGTGATCCTGCTCCTGCTTTGGCTGCTGCGGCTGCTGCGACCGCTGCAGCTACAGAGGGCCAGTCACCTGCCGCCATTGGCGCTGCTGCCAGTGCTGCGGCTTTAGCTGCGACTCCCGCCGCGACTTCCATCGAAGCCGCTGCTGCCAGCGCTGCGGCCAGTACGGCGGCCACTTCTGCAATGAATCTGACGTTTGTGGGTCCCACTGTGCTGACCTTCAGCCCCACCGGTGCCCTGACAGCGCCGGCCACTGGCATCATCTCCCAAACCCACGCCGTGACCACGGGCGCCACGACGCCGCTCGCTTTTAATCTCAACCTCACCGGTTCAACCCAGTACGGCAATATTTTCGGTGTCAACAGCGTCTCCCAGGACGGCTACACCTCCGGCCGTTTGGCGGGTTTGAGTGTTTCTTCGGATGGCACCGTGCAGGGCCGCTACAGCAACGGCCAGACGCGTGACCTGGCGCAGGTGGTGCTCGGCAACTTCAACAACCCGAACGGGCTGACCTCGCTGGGCGGCAACCAGTGGGGCGAGACGGCGGACTCCGGCCAGCCGCTGATCGGCGTGCCGGGTTCGGGTTCGCTGGGTGTGCTGCAGTCGGCGGCAATCGAGGAGTCCAACGTCGACCTGACCGCCGAACTGGTGAACATGATCACCCAGCAGCGCGCCTATCAGGCCAACGCGCAGACGATCAAGACGCAGGACCAAGTTTTGCAGACCCTGGTCAACCTGCGTTAAAACGAAGTTTCAGAGCAGGCTCACATGAGCGAAGCGAATGTTATGCCGGAACTAACTTTCATGGTCACCCAGCCCACCCCCGCTGATGATGAAAACACCGTCATTCCCGCGCAGGCGGGAATCCATGAGCCTGTTACAAGAATCACCTGCCTATGGGTTCCCGCCTACGCGGGAACGACGACGTGGCTGTATTTCACGCTAAAAGTCGGCGCTGGCGAGACGGCGGCACATAAACCATGGACAAACTGATCTACACCGCAATGACCGGCGCCAGCGCCACGCTGGGGCGGCAGGCGGCCGTGGCGCACAACCTCGCCAACGTGGCCACGCACGGCTATCGCGCGGAAGAGCATCGTCTGCGCGCCGCGCAGGTGCAGACGCACAATGCACCGGTCGCCTTGCCGACGCGGGCGTTTGCCGTCGATGCCAGCACGCACAGCGATTTCAGCGAAGGCGCGCTGATGCACACCGGCGGTACCTACGATATCGCCCTGAAGGGCCGCGGCTGGATCGCGCTGGCCCTGCCGGACGGCAGCGAAGCCTATACGCGCAACGGCGGCTTCGAAATTTCCGAAAACGGCGTGATGCAAACAAGAAGCGGTATTCCGGTGCAGGGCGACGGCGGCCCGATCACGATTCCGCCTGATTCGCGCGTGACCATTGAACGGGACGGCACGATCTCGGTGACAGCCGCGACCGGCGCACAGAACACCGTGACCACGGTGGGCCGCATCAAGCTGGTGAATCCGCCGGAAGCCGACCTGATACGCGGACCGGACGGATTGTTCCGGCTGAATGCCGGCGCCGCGGCGCCCCTGGACGAGGGGGTGAAAGTGGCCGCTGGCTATCTCGAAAACAGCAACGTCAATCCGGTCGAACAGATGGTGGCGATGATCTCGCTGGCGCGCCAGTTCGATATGCAGATCAAGCTGTTGACCAATGCCGAAATGAACGACCGCGCCGCCACGCAAGTGCTGGCGCAACGCTAAAAGGAAAGACGGATGATCCGCTCACTCTGGACCGCCAAGACCGGCCTCGATGCCCAGCAGACGCATCTCGATGTCATTGCGCACAATCTCGCCAACGTCAGCACCAATGGTTTCAAGCGCCAGCGCGCGGTGTTCGAGGATCTGCTCTACCAGAACCTGCGCCAGCCGGGCGCCCAGTCGACCCAGCAGACGCAGATTCCCTCGGGGCTGACCATCGGCGTCGGCGTGCGCACGGTGGCGACCGAGCACATTCATACGCAGGGCAGCCTGCAGCGTACCGAAAATTCCCTGGACATGGCCATCAACGGGGCGGGCTATTTCCAGATCCAGATGCCGGACGGCACGCTGGCCTATACGCGCAGCGGCGCCTTCCAGCGCGACAGCACCGGCCAGATCGTCACCCCGAGCGGCTACCCGCTCTCGCCGGCCATCACCATTCCCGCCGATGCCATCGCCATCACCATTGGCCGTGACGGCATCGTCTCGGTGACCCAGACCGGCACTACGACACCGACCCAGCTGGGTAACGTGCAACTGGCTACCTTTGTCAATCCGGGCGGCCTGCAAAGCGCCGGCGAAAACCTGTTTGTCGAAACCGCATCCAGCGGCACGCCTACCCCGAACACCCCGGGCAGCAACGGCGCCGGTTTGCTCAACCAGGGCATGGTCGAAACCTCGAACGTCAACGTGGCGGAAGAACTGGTCAACATGATCCAGACGCAGCGCGCCTACGAGATGAATTCCAAGGTGGTGTCGACCTCCGATCAGATGCTCGCCCGCTTGACTCAAATATGAGGTCCGCAATGACCATGATCGATCGCATCCTGTTTGTCTTTTTGCTGGTCGGCGCCGCCCTGCTCGCTGGCTGCGTGACTACCCCGCCGCCGACCGGCGTGCATCAGCCGATGACCATCCGGCCGGAGCTGAAGAGCCTCGCCGCCCCCGCCAACGGCAGCATTTACAACGTCGCCAGCGCGCGGCCGCTGTTCGAAGACCGGCGCGCGCGCTACGTCGGCGACACCATCACTATCAACATTGCCGAGAAAACCGCGGCGGCAAAGAAATCCGACACCAAGGCCGACCGTACTCACGATACTTCGCTGGCCGTGCCGACGATCGCCGGTCTGCCGTTCAAGACCTTCCAGGGCACCACGCTCGGGGCGAACAGCAGCACCGCGTTCGAGGGCAAGGGCGAAAATGCCTCGTCGAACAATTTTACCGGCACGCTGACAGTGACCGTGATCGAGGTTTATCCCAACGGCAACCTGCTGGTGTCGGGCGAGAAACAAATCGGTCTCAAGGAAGGCGAGGAGTTCATTCGTTTCTCGGGGGTGGTCAACCCCAACACCATCACCGCCGGCAACACCGTGCAGTCCGTGCAGGTCGCCGATGCGCGCATCGAATACAAGGCCAATGGCTTCATCGATTCGGCCCAGGTCATGGGCTGGCTGGGGCGCTTTTTTCTGACTTTCCTGCCGTTCTGAGAAAGCCGAATATCATGAGCACCACGCATAAAATCCTGATCGGCATAATATGGGTCTTTGCCATCCTGTTGGTGAGTGATGCCGCCCGCGCCGAACGCATCAAGGAAATTGCCTCGATCGCCGGGGTGCGCAATAACCAGTTGGTGGGTTACGGCATCGTCGTCGGTCTGGACGGCACCGGGGAGAACACCCCATTCACCACGCAGAGCATGGTCAATATGCTCTCGCGCATGGGCGTTTCCCTGCCGCCGGGCCAGACGTTGCAGTTGAAGAATGTCGCGGCGGTGATGGTGACGACCGATCTGCCACCCTTTGCGCGCATCGGCCAGCCGATCGACGTTACGGTCTCCTCGGTCGGCAGCGCCAAGTCGTTGCGCGGCGGCACGCTGGTGATGACGCCGCTCAAGGGCGCCGACGGGCAAACCTATGGCATGGCGCAGGGCAATATCGTCGTCGGCGGCGCGGGTGCTTCGGCCGCCGGAGCGAAGACCACCATCAATCACCTTGCCGTGGGCCGCATCGCCAATGGCGCGACCGTGGAACGCGAAGTGCCGCTGACCATCGGCCAGGGCGACATCATCCATCTGGAACTGCGTCGCACGGATTTTGGCACCGCCCACCGCGTCACCGATGCGATCAACCAGGCCATGGGCCAGGGCACGGCCAGCGCGATCGACGCGCGCCAGGTGCAGGTCAGGCTGCCGGTCAATCCGGGCGATCGCGTCGCCTTCCTCGGCGCGGTGGAAAATATAAATGTGACGCCGATGCCGATGGCGGCCAAGGTGATCGTCAATGCACGCACCGGTTCGGTGGTGATGAACCGCGCCGTGATGATCGACGAGAGCGCCGTCGCCCACGGCAATCTCTCTGTTTCGATCACGGCCGACAACACCGTCAGCCAGCCGGGCGCATTCTCGGGCGGGCAAACGGTGGGCGTGACCAATGCCGCAATAGAAATCAAGCAGGAGGGTGGCGCCTTGCAGACCTTGCGGACCGGGGCCAATCTGGCCGACGTGGTGAAAGCGCTCAACGCCCTCGGCGCCAATCCGCAAGACCTGATCGCCATCTTGCAAGCGATGAAGATGTCGGGTTCGCTGCGCGCCGAGCTTGAAATCATTTAACACGGCACGAATTGCCGGTATGTTCCGGTGATTGCCGCCGGCGGTACGCGGCACTCTATGGACCGATGAATTCCGCCACTCCCATTCCCTCGATTTTCGACACGCAATCGCTCACCGCGCTGAAGGGCGACTTGAAGAAGGCTGATCCGCAGGCGCTGAAAGCGACCGCGCAACAGTTCGAAGCGGTGTTCGTGCAGATGATCCTGAAGTCGATGCGCGCGGCCACGCCGCAAGACGGCATGTTTGACAGTGATCAGACGCGCTTCTATCAGGAGATGCTCGACGCGCAACTCTCCCAGGTCATGGCCGCAAAGGGCGGCATGGGATTGGCGGCGGTGATCGAACGTCAACTGTCGCGGCCGGATGCGGTGAATGCGCCCGACTTTGCGGGGGGAATGCCCCTCATGCCAGCGGCCCGGCCGCTGCCGCTTGGGCCGGCGCAACGCGCCTACCCGCTGCCCAATGACCAGGCGCCGCCGCCGCTGCCGATCGACAGCAGCCCCGTGCGCCCCGCCTTGCCGGCCATTTCAGGAGCGGGCGATGGGCAGACGCAAGCCTTTGTGAACAGCGTCTGGCCGCATGCCGTGGCGGCGAGCCAGCAGACCGGCATCCCCGCGCATTTCATGGTGGCGCATGCGGCGCTGGAAAGCGGCTGGGGACGCGCCGAGCCGCGCGCGGCCGATGGCCGCCCCAGTTTCAACCTGTTCGGCATCAAGGCCGGCGGCAACTGGCAAGGCGCCGCGGTCAGCGCACCCACCACGGAATATGTGGGCGGTGTGGCGGAACAGCGCGTCGAACGTTTTCGCGCCTATGGCTCGTATGCCGAAGCCTTCCAGGATTACGCACAACTCCTGGCGAAAGCACCGCGCTACCGGGAGGTCATCGCCAGCACGGACGCCGCCGGTTTCTCCCGCGGCTTGCAACGCGCCGGCTATGCCACCGACCCGCTGTACGCAGCCAAGCTGGAACGCATTATCGGCGGCCCGACCCTGAGAACCGCGCTGCTCGGCTAGCGTGAAAGACGCGTAACCATCCGGCCTTTATTGACTTTATTCCAGTAATTTGGAAAAAAGTCTTGACTATTTTTCACTTCAAATGAAAATGGTCAGCATGCAGCGCAATCTCACCCCCTATCTCCAGACCGATCTCGCCCGCAAGATGGTTTTTTTATCCGGCCCGCGCCAGGCCGGAAAAACCACCCTGGCGCGCGCCCTGGCGACAGACTGGCCAAACGCCCAGGTGCTGAATTGGGACGTCGCCGCCGACCGGCGCGTGATCATCAACCAGAGCTGGTCACCCGCCGCCCGCTTGCTGGTCTTTGACGAACTGCACAAGATGAAGGACTGGAAAGTCTGGCTCAAGGGCGTCCATGACGGCAAACCAGATGGACAAGCGATTCTGGTCACCGGTAGCGCCCGGCTGGAAACCTTCCGGCAATCTGGCGAATCGCTGGCGGGCCGTTATTTTGCCTGGCGGCTGCACCCGGTGACGGTGGTGGAGTGGATGGCCGCTTCCGGCGCCAGCGCGGAAGAAGCGCTGGCGCGCATCCTCGAACGTGGCGGCTTCCCCGAACCCTTCCTTGCCGACCAGTCGAGCGACGCCGCGCGCTGGCGGCGGCAATATCTTGAGGGCGTGATTCGCGACGATATTCTTGAGTTTTCGCGCGTCGGCGAATTGCGCGCCATGCGCCTGTTTATCGACATGCTGCGTGGCCGCGTCGGCTCGCCGGTTTCATTAGCCTCGCTGGCGCGCGATCTGCAGGTGTCGCCGACCACGCTCGGGCGTTACCTCGAAATCCTGGAGGCATTGCACATCGTCTTCGCCGTGCGGCCTTTCCATCGCAATATTGCCCGCGCCCTGCTCAAGGAACCAAAGATCTACTTCTTTGATACCGGCCTGGTCGAGGGTGATGAAGGCGTGCGTTTTGAAAATGCCTGCGCCACGATGCTGCTGCGGCATGCCCACTTTCTGCAGGATGCGGCCGGCCGCGAAATTCGCCTCCACTATATTCGCGACAAGGAGGGCCGCGAGATCGATTTCGTCCTCTGTGAAAAGGACGAGCCGCTCGGTTTCGCCGAATGCAAGCTCGCCGATTCGACCGTGCCGCCCTTTCTTGCCGCCGTGGCGGAGCGCTTCCCGGCGGCCGGAACGACGCTGCTGGTGCGCTATCTGCGCCAGACCGAGCAGCGTGGCCGCATCGCGGTCGAGCGTGCGGCCGATTGGCTGGCACGGCTCGCGGCCTGACAGATTAACGAAAAATAGCGTTTGCGCCGGGCCGCCCCAAGCAAACGCGGCACGCGGCGCCAGCCGCAATCCGCACCGCCGCAAGTACGAAGCGCCCCGTGATATGCGAGCGCAGCGAGCCGTTAAGAACCCCCCGAGAGGGGGGCGAAGGGGGGCGGGCGAAAGTTGGCATAACTATTGCTGTATTTCCGGTAACCCCTCAATGATCGGCACTTATTGCCGATATTGAACCTGTTACATGGAGAAATCATGGCCAGCGGAATATTCAACGTCGCAATCAGCGGTCTTAATGCTGCGAAAACAGGTGTGCTTACCACCGGCCACAATATCGCCAATGCCTCGACCCCCGGCTTTTCGCGGCAGCAGATCGTCCAGACCACCAATTCGCCGCAGTTCACCGGTTCCGGCTTCATTGGCAAGGGTACCAATGTCGAGACCATCCAGCGGATTTACAACCAGTTCCTGACCGGCCAGGTGCTGTCGGCGCAAACCGGCGCAGCCCAGATGGAGAGTTATCTGGCCCAGGTCAGGCAGATCGACAACCTGCTGGCCGATCCCAACGCGGGCCTCTCCCCGGCCCTGGCGGATTTCTTCAAGGGCGTCCAGGAAGTGGCTGCCAATCCCGCATCGCTGCCCGCACGGCAGGCCATGCTGTCGGCCAGCCAGTCGCTGGTGGCACGCTTCCAGTCCATCGATCAGCGCCTGCGCGAGATTCGCGAAGGCGTCAACAGCCAGATCACCAGCGAAATCACGCTGATCAATTCCTACGCCAAGCAGATTGCCGAAGTGAACCAGCGCATCATCGTCGCCCAGGCGGCGGGGCCGGCGGTGCCCGCCAACGACCTGCTCGACCAGCGCGACCAGTTGATTGCCGACCTCAACAAGGAAATTCGCGTCACCACGCTCACCCAGAGCGATGGCACATTCAATGTTTTCATCGGCAGCGGCCAGCCACTGGTGGTCGGCACGCTCAACTACAGCATGCAGGCCGTTGCCGCGCCTGACGATCCCGAACGCACCATTGTTGCCCTGCGCTCGCCGACGGGATCGACGGTCAACATCCCAGAATCCCTGCTGACGGGCGGCAAGCTTGGAGGCTTGATCGCCTTTCGCGCGGAATCGCTCGACCCGGTGCAGAATGGCCTGGGGCGCATCGCGCTGACGCTGGCGCAGAACTTCAATGACCAGCATCGGCTTGGACAGGACCTGACCGGAGCGCTGGGCGGCAATTACTTCGACATCAGCCTGGCCGGACCGACGGTGATGGCGAATGCGAATAATGCGGTGCCGGCAGAGAGTCCGACTGTCACTATAGGTAATCTCGGCGCGCTGACGACCAGCGATTACCGGCTGACCTTTGCCGGCGGCAATTACACGCTGACGCGGCTGTCGGATAACGTGACGCAAACTTACGCGACCCTGCCGCAGAGTGTCGACGGCATCACTATCGCGGCGGGTGGCTGGACGCCGGTGGCCGGGGACAGTTTCCTGATCCAGCCGACCCGAGGCGGCGCCGGCAATCTGGCGCTGGCGATTTCCGACGGGCGCAATATTGCAGCCGCCGCGCCGATCCGTACCTCTGCGGCTCTCGCCAACAGCGGCACGGGGACTGTCAGCGCCGGAACAGTCAATGCGCCGCCGCCGCCGAATGCCAACCTCACCCAGACGGTGACGCTCACCTTCACCAGTCCGACTGCGTTTGATGTCAGTGGTACCGGTACGGGGGATCCCGCGGGTGTCACCTACACGGCCGGCGGCGATATCACCTATAACGGTTGGACGATAAAAATAGCGGGTACTCCAACTGCCGGAGACGTGTTTACTGTCTCCGTCAATGCCAACGGCGTTGCCGACAACCGCAACGCCATGCTGCTCGGCGCCTTGCAGACGCAGACGCCGATGGCAGGCGGCACCGCCAGTTACCAGTCGGCGTATTCGCAGATCGTCAGCCAGATCGGCAACAAGACGCGCGAGGTCGAGGTCACGGGCAAGGCGCAACAAACCCTGGCCGACCAGGCGCAAATCGAGGTCGACAAGGTCTCGGGGGTCAACCTCGATGAAGAAGCGGCCAATTTGCTGCGCTACCAACAGGCTTATCAGGCTTCGGCCAAGTTGATCGAGATTGCGGGGCGTCTGTTCGACGAAATCCTCGCGATCAGCCGCTAAGACGCAATACCCCAAGCCCCTCGCCCCTTGCGGGAGAGGGGTTGGGGAGAGAGGGTAAGTTATCATGATCAGAGTCAGCACCAGCATGATCTTCAACGCCGGGGTCAAGGCCATCAATACCCAGACCGCGACGTTGCTGCATCTGCAGCAGCAGGTCGCCAGCGGCCGCCGCATTCTCACCCCGGCCGACGATCCGGTCGGCGCGGCGCGCGCACTGGAAGTCACCCAGGCAAAGGATGTCACCGCCCAGTACGCCATCAATCATGACAATGCCAAGTCGGCGCTGGGCCTCGAAGAAGCGCAGCTGACCAGCGTCAACGGCATCATGGCCCGCCTCAAGGAACTGACGGTGCAGGCGGGCAATGGCGCGCTGTCAGCCAGTGATCGGCGTGGCGTTGCCGTGGAATTGCGGGCCCGCTTCGATGAGTTGCTGGGCATCGCCAATGCCACTGATGGCGCCGGACAATACCTGTTTGCCGGCTACATGGGCAGCACCAAGCCCTTTGGCGCGTCGATCGACGCGATGATCCAGAATCCGACGCTTGAGGCGACTTATCAGGGTGACGATGGCCAGCGCCGCTTGCAGGTGTCGGCGACGCGCTTCCTCGAGATCGGGGATTCAGGCAACGACGTCTTCATGCGCATCAAGAATGGCAATGGCTACTTCGCGACGGACTATGCAGCCGGCAATGCCGGCACGGCAGTGATTGATGCCGGCAACGTCACCAACACGGCGGCGTGGAACGCGCTGGTCGACAAGAATTTGAGCGTCAACTTTACGGTTAGCGGTGGCGTGACCAGTTACGATATTGTCGATGGACTTGGTACCACGCTTCTGGCGGGTGGTGTCTACCAAGCCAACCAGCCCATAGTGATTCCTGGCGCGGGTGCCAGCATCACGATCAGTGGTGCGCCGGCCGGCGGTGACAGCTTCAGTCTGGCACCGAGCACCAGCCAGAGCCTGTTCCGCACGCTGGCCAATCTGGTGGGCGCACTGGAAAACGGACCGACGGGCGCCGGCAGTCAGGCGAGATATTCCAACGAAATTGGTCTGGCCCTGACGAATCTGGATCAGGCCAACGACAACATCCTGCGTGTCCGCGCGGCGATCGGCTCGCGCCTGAATGAAATTGATTCCCTGTCGAGCGTGAATCAGGATCTGCAACTGCAATACCAGCAGACGCTTTCCAACCTGCAGGACCTTGACTATGCCAAGGCGATTTCCGATCTGACGCGCAAGCAGACCGATCTCGAAGCCGCGCAGAAGTCGTTCATGCGCGTTTCACAGCTTTCCCTGTTCAACTACTTATGACGCCGTACCCGCTGCGGGGCATTTCATCCCGCCAGTCCCACGGGGATTTCCTTCGGTCACGCCGACTTTTGTTTGCCTTGACCCTGTCGGCATTCCTGGCCGGCTGCGCGAGCAATCCGAATGCGGTGAGCGCCACGGGCGTTGGCGGCAAGACCAGCGAGGCCGTTGCCAAGGCGACCACCAGTGTCATCGGCGGTCCGCTGATTCCCGATGTGGCGGTGGCGCTCGGCCCGTCGGTAGCCTATCCGCTGGAAAAACTGGTGTATTGGGGCCTCTATGTCGGAGCCGCCTGGCTGATTCTCGATCCGCTGGCGCCCAACTGGGACATTCAGGAAGCGCGCTTCCCGGAAAATCATGTGCATTTCCGCCTGAACATGAAACGTTTTTATGCCGGCGGCGCGGGTGAAGCGCGAGTGATCTTCCATCGGCGCGCCAAGGAAATGATGCGTGCCGGCGGCTTCAAAAATTACGAGGTGGTCGAGTATTCCGAGGGCATGGCCTCTTCGGTGCTTGGTTCGCAGCGCACCGCCGCGGGTGTGGTGCGGTTCATCTGAGCACTGCCGCCATGGCGCGGAAGGCCTGATCGAAGAGGTGTTCCATCGCCGCGCCGAAGTAGGGAATCGAAAACATCAGGATCACAAAACCGGCCACCAGCGTGACCGGAAAGCCGACGGCGAAAATGTTGAGCTGCGGCGCGACGCGTGCCAGCACCCCCATGGCGAGGTTGGTGATCAAGAGGGCGGTGATCAGTGGCAAAGCGAGCAACACCCCGGCGGAAAACAGCACGGACGACCAGGCCAGGAAGCTGCCAATATTGCCGATGCCGAACGACGTGGCGGATACCGGCAGCAGCTTGAAGCTTTCGGCCAGTACCGCGAGCGTGAGCAGATGGCCGTTCATCGCCAGAAACACCAGCGTGACGATCAAGCCAAGAAATTCAGAGAGCACGGGCGTCTGGCCGGCGTTCTGCGGGTCGTAAAACACGGCGAAGGACAGACCCATCTGCAAGCCGATCAGTTCGCCGGTCAGATCAATGGCGGCGAAGGCGATACGCAGCGTGAGCCCGAGCAGCACGCCGATGAACATCTGTTGCGCAAGGATCGCCAAACCAATCCACGAGCCGGCCGGAACGGTCGGCATCGGCGGCAACACCGGCAACAGGGCCAGGGTAATCGCTATGCCCAATCCCAGGCGGATGCGTTTCGGCATGGCGATGCTGTTGAACACCGGTGCCGCCGCCAGCAGCCCCAGAATGCGCGCCAGCGGAAACATGAACGACGTCAACCAGACATCGAGTTGCGCGCTGGTGAAAGAGATCATCGGCGTGTTGTCCCAGCAGCCTTGCCGCCGGGCCGCCCCAAGGCAAGGCGGCACGCGCCGCCAGGCGCAATCCGCACCACGGCGGATACGGAGTCACCCGTGGCAAACGAGTGTAGCGAGCAACAGTCACCTCCCCCGAGAGGGGGAGGGCGGGAGGGGGTGGGCATTATCCGATGATGCTGGGTATGGAACTGTAAAGACGCCGCATGAAATCGGTAAGTACGGTGATCATCCACGGCCCGGCCAGCACCATCGCCAGGAACACGGCGATCAGCTTCGGGACGAAGGACAGCGTGGCTTCGTTGATCTGCGTCGCCGCCTGAAAAATCGAAATTATCAGGCCGGTGGCCAGCGCGGCAATGAACAGGGGCGCGGAGATCAGCAGGAGGACTTCGACGGCCTGGCGACCTATTTCAACGACGGCGGTAGGGGTCATTATCCGAAGGTTGTCACGAGAGAGCCGATCACCAACTGCCAGCCATCGACCAGCACGAACAGCATGACCTTGAAGGGCAGGGCGATCATCACCGGCGACATCATCATCATGCCCATCGACATCAGCACGGAAGCCACCACCATGTCGATGATGAGGAAGGGGATGAAGATGATGAAGCCGATCTGGAATGCGGTTTTCAGTTCCGAGGTGACGAAGGCGGGAATCAGCACGCGGAGTGGTACCTCGTCAACATTGGCCGGCGCGGGCGATTGCGAAATCTTTGTGAACAATGCGAGATCGGCGTCCCGGGTCTGCTTGAGCATGAAGGCGCGCAGCGGCACGGCGCCGCGCTCGAGCGCCTGGGTGAAGGTGATGCGGTTTTCGGACAGGGGCAGATAGGCGTCGTCATAAATTTTCTCGCCCACCGGCGCCATGATGAAAAAGGTGAGGAACAGCGCCAGGCCGACCAGTACCTGGTTGGGCGGCGAAGTCTGTGTTCCCAGGGCATGGCGCAACAATGAAAACACGATGATGATGCGCGTGAAACTGGTCATCATCAGCAGCATCGCCGGCAGGAAAGTAAGCCCGGTGAGCAACAGCAGGGTCTGGATCGACAGCGACCATTGCGTGCCGCCGCCCGCCGCCGGGGTGCTGGTGATGGCGGGCAGGACCTGGGCCAGCGCCGCTTCGGGCACGATGGCTGGGGCGACCAGTAGCAGGGCAAACAGCAACCGACTAACTTTCATGATGCGTGAAACATCACCCCGCATCATGAAAGTCAGCCCCTTCCCATGGCCCCCCACCCCCAGCCCCCGCCCCGGGGCGGGGGTCGAAGTTTGTTCGCTGCGCTCATCAATGAACTCGGCGTCAAATTTGTATTTCACGTTAAGCTTGGCCACGATTTTTAATGACCTGCTTGAGCCACGCCGGAAAATCTTGTCCTGCCTGTAGCGTGGCGGTAGTGGGCACTTCCTGACGAGGGATTTCGGCGAGCGTGGTTACGCGGCCAGGGGCAACGCCGAGCACCAGCCAGCTATTCCCCAGCTCAAGAATCACCACCCGTTCGCGCGCGCCGACCGAGATACCGGCGACGACCCGCATCAGCCCGGCCTGGAAGCCGCGCGGCTGGCTGATGCGCTTGAGCAGCCACAGCGTGCCGAGCAACAGGCCCAGCACCAGGAGCAGGCCGAAAACCATTTGCAGCGCGCTGGACCCGAGATCCGGTACGGAAGTCGGCGCTGGCGGGACGAAGTGCCCCGCAGCGGGTGCGGCGTCCGCAGCCCAGACGGCAGGCGCACTCAGCAATAAGGCAATAAAAAAAGGACGTGGCGACATGGCCACGAGATTAGCCCGCTCACCGGCGGGCAATGGCAGGATTACAGGGGAAAATCAGGCCTACATACCCCCACAGTCTCGCCGCCGGGCCGCCTTTCTCCCGCAAGCGGGAGAAAGGCTTTCTGATGGCTCCCCCTCTCCCCGACCCTCTCCCGCGAGGGGAGAGGGAGAAAATCAGCACCACCGCAGCTC
The DNA here is from genome assembly GCA_964580925.1 of uncultured Methyloversatilis sp. GTDB lineage: Bacteria > Pseudomonadota > Gammaproteobacteria > Burkholderiales > Rhodocyclaceae > Sulfuricystis. The sequence continues at coordinate 6,368 of CAZOMI010000027.1, read as the reverse complement.
ATACCCAGTAGCCTTGCCGCCGGGCCGCCCCAAGGCAAGGCGGCACGCGGCGCCAGCCGCAATCCGCGCCCAAACATGAACGGGGGCACCCCGTAATAGACGAGCGCAGCGAGCCGTTTAGAACCCCCCGTGAGGGGGGCGAAGGGGGGCGGGCCTATTTATTCAGCTTACGTATGCGTTCCTGTTGCGTGATGATGTCGGTGAGGCGGATGCCGAATTTCTCATTCACCACCACCACCTCGCCCTGGGCGATCAGGGTGCCATTGATCAGCACATCCATCGGCTCACCCGCTAGGCCATCAAGCTCGACGACCGAGCCGTGGGCCAGTTGTAAAAGATTGCGGATCGAAATCTTGGTGCGCCCGAGTTCGACCGTCAGGCTGACCGGAATGTCGAGAATCAGTTCGAAGCCCTGGTTTGAAGCCGGCGCGGCCCCTGTGCCGGAAAACTGCTCGAAAACCTTGGCCGGGGCTGCCGCGTTGGTAGCCTTGTCGGCTTCTGCCTGCTCGCTCATTGCCGCGGCCCAATCGTCATCGGCGGCGACTGCCCCATCGGCGACGGCCTGTTCGCCCATTGCTGCAGCCCAGTCGTCATCGGTAACCTGGGCTTCTCCCTGTTTCACTTCGTCATTCATGACAAAACCTCAATTGGTTAGGGCCTGCTCCTGCAGATGCAGGTATCGGCCTTCATTGCAGGCTATTTTCGGCGGCCTCTTCCTGCGCGACAAATTGATCTACTTTCAGTGCGTATTGCCCGCTGTTGACACCATAGCGGCAGTTCATCAGCGGAATGCCGTCAACGCGGACATTGACAATATCTTCTATGTTGATCGGCACAATGTCGCCGACCTTCAGGGCTGCCACTTCGCCCAGCGTGATTTGGGTGCCGCCCAGCGGTGCGACGAGTTCCACCTCCGCCGCCAGGAGCTGGCGCCGCAGGGTTCCTATCCAGCGCTTGTCGCTGCCGGCCTGCTCGCTGTGCATGGTGCTGTAGAGCAAGTCGCGGATCGGCTCGATCATCGAGTAGGGGAGGCAGATGTGCATTTCCGCAGAGTTGCCGGACAGATCGATGGTGAAGGTGAACGCCACGACCACCTCGGAGGGCGTCGCAATGTTTGCAAACTGGGTGTTCATCTCGGAGCGGATGTATTCGAACTTGGCTTGATACACCGGTTTCCAGGATTTTTCATACTCGGCGAATACGACGTTGAGCATGCCCTGGATGATCCGTTGCTCGGTGGGCGTGAAGTCGCGTCCTTCCACCCGGGTATGAAACCGCCCATCGCTGCCGAACATGTTATCCACCACCAGGAACACCAGATTCGGGTCGAACACCACGAGGCCCGTACCGCGCAATGGCTTCATCTGAATCAGGTTGAGGTTGGTTGGCACCACCAGGTTGCGGATGAAGTCGCTGTATTTCTGGACGCGCACCGGCCCCACTGAAATTTCGGTATTGCGATGCATGTAGTTGAACAGGCCGATGCGCAAATAACGGGCGAAGCGCTCGTTGATGAGCTCCATCGTCGGCATGCGGCCGCGGACGATGCGCTCCTGCCGACCGAGGTCGTAATTCCTGACCCCCTCGGTTTGCTCCTCCGCGGGTGCTTCGTCAGCCTCGCCCGTGACGCCTTTCAACAGGGCGTCGACTTCTTCCTGGGAGAGAAAGTCCTGACTCATCTCGATTGATTACTGAACGATCAACGAGGAGAAGAACACCGCCTGCACCGGTGCGCCGGGCTCGGCGGTATCCTGTTTTTCCAGGGCAGGATTGATCTTGTCTCCGGTGAGCGAGGCATTGATGGATACCCGAATCTGGTTGGCGAGCAATTGCAATCCTGCCGGTGTCGACAGGTCCGCAGGTGTTTTTCCGGCCAGGATCATCAGCACCTTGTGGCGAATCTCGGGCATCAGCAACTTGACCTGGTCTGCGGCCGGCGCGTCGAGCAATTTCAGTTCAGGGAGGGTCTGAACATAGGATTCCTGCTCCCCGGACTGCAACTTGACGACAAAAGGCTCGAGCTTGACGAATACCGGCGGAGCTTCAGCCCCCTTTTTCTTGGCTTTGGCCGATTTGGCGGGTGGCCCATCGCCTTCATTGAGTTCCTCGTCCTGGGGACTTTTCTTCAGGAGCAGATAGGTCAATCCGCCTCCACCAAGTACCAGTACCAGCACGCCTATGATGATGATCAGGAGCAGCTTGCTTTTCTTCTTCGGGACGACCTCTACGCCGTCGGCAGCAGCTTCCGTTTTTTTGGCATCAGCCATGTATCACTCCTGTCTGGTTTGACTGAACAATCAAGGGTTCAGGCAAATACATCGACAAGACCGCGCCCCATCTTGAGGCCGCTGGGGGTCATGGGCATATCGGTGATTGCCTGGAACGGCCCCGTTTCAGGGGTGGCGCCTTGCCCCAAGGCAAAATTATCACCGTTTTTCTCCTGTTGTGCGGATTGTCGTGCGTTTTCCGCACCCACCTGGGCCTGCCCAAGCTGGATACCTGCGTCGGCGAGCATTTCACGCAGGCGCGGCATGGCGGCTTCCAGCGCTTCCCGCACGACCGGATTGGCGGAAGTGAAGATCGCATTGGCCTGGTCGCCCGCAACTGTCAGGCTGACTTCGATGCGGCCCATTTGCGGTGGGGTCAGTACCAATTCGGCCCGGCTTTCCATGCGGCTGGCCATCCAGACTATCCGGTTGCCCAAATCCTGGCCCCAGCCGGGAGCGCCGACGGTTTGCGCGACCGGGAGCACCGGCAACGGGTTCGCGCTGCTCTGGGTCGGCGCATGGCTTATGGCATTGGGGACATGCCCGGAGGGATTGGCCGACAACTGGTGAAGGGGCTTTTCTCCCGGGTTGCCCGGAACTGCCGCCAGCAGGGAGGAGAACTCGCCGTCCGCAGCTGCCCCCCGACCTTGGGCGCCGGCGTACTCCGGACGTGCTGCCAGTTCGGCCATGCCGGCCGCCTGACCTTTGCCAACATGCGCAGGGATATCCTTTACGGCAGATATTGCCGGATTGTTTGCCGATTGCGGTGCAATGGCTCCGGCAAGTACTGCCAGCGGAGTTCCATCAGCAATTGCATCGACCAGAGTTTCAGCAGTTTCCTGGGTACCTTGATTCAGCCCCATGGCCTCGAGAAAGGGTAACAGAGCCTCGAGCGCTCCGCCGATATCTGCAGGATCGATTCCCTCCGGCACGCCAGCGGGAAGTGTCACCGGGTCCAGGGCTGCATCTACAGATGCCTGTTTACCAAGCAGTTGCTGGAAAAGTGCCGCGAACTGCACGGGGTTGCCGGCATCCGCGGAGGCAAGAATTGCATCGGGGTCGCCAGAGCCGGTCAATGTGGCTTGCACGACCGAGGCGGCAGGACTGGAAGATGTACTGATAGTGGCGGACATGTGTGAATTCCTTGCGGTGAATGCAGCTTGTCACCGACATAACGCAAGGAGCGTGCCAGTAAAACGGATTTAGTCCTCTTCAGTCACAAAGCCGTAACGCCGGGATGAATGCTCGTCGGATTGCTTCTGCTCCTGTCGTGCATCGGCATACGTCATGCGTTCCTGGTGGCGTTGCGCCAGAGTGTCAAAAGCCTTGACCTTGCCGCGTTTGTCGAGCCAGTTGCGCTGCCCCGCGGCAGTGTGCTGTTTTGATGTGTCGACGATTGCCTGCGCCTGATCAATGGCCTGGTCGAGTCGTCCCAGAAAGAACTGATAGTTGCGCCACGCATCCGGTCCGATCCCGTTGCTGGCAGCAACGACAAAGCGCGACTGATACTCCTCGCGATATTGCAGCAACAACGCAAGACGCTGACTGGCCTCTTGTTCGCCCGAGATCAGTTTGCCAAGCTGCTGGGCGGCCTCGTCGAGGCGCAGATTGGAAAGGTCCAGCAGGGACTGGAGCTGAAACGGTTTGGTCATGCGCCAAGTATAGACGGACGGGCCTTACCCGACTTCGGGGAACAGCGCATGGAGAGCGGCAAGGCCTTCCGCGACGTCGGCGCGTTCTTCGATATCCTGCTGCAAAAAAGTTTCGAGTTGCGGATACAGCGCGATGGCACGATCCAGCAGGGGATCGGAGCCCGGCGCATAGGCGCCGACGGCCAGCAGGTCGCGTGCCCGCTGGTAACGCGAATACAGCTGCTTGAAGCGGCGCACCCGCGCCAGATGTTCGGGCGTGATGAGATTGGTCATGGCGCGCGAGATTGACTGCTCGATGTCGATGGCCGGGTAGTGACCGGCATCGGCCAGGGTGCGATTCAGCACGAAGTGGCCATCCAGGATGGCGCGTGCCGCGTCGGCGATGGGGTCCTGCTGGTCGTCGCCTTCGACCAGTACCGTATAAAACGCGGTGATCGAGCCGCCGCCGACCGGGCCGTTGCCGGCGCGCTCGACGAGTTGCGGCAGCCGGGCGAAGACGCTGGGCGGGTAGCCGCGCGTCACCGGCGGCTCGCCGATCGCCAGGGCGATTTCGCGCTGCGCCATGGCATAGCGGGTCAGCGAATCCATGATCAGCAGAACATGCTTGCCCGCTTCACGAAAATGTTCGGCGATCGAGGTGGCATAGGCGGCGCCCTGCAGGCGCATCAGGGGCCCGACGTCGGCGGGCGCGGCGACCACCACCGAGCGGCGCAGGCCCGCGCCGCCGAGGTTCTGTTCGATGAATTCCTTCACCTCGCGACTGCGCTCGCCGATCAGCCCGACGACGATCACGTCGGCGGCGGTGTAGCGCGCCATCATGCCCAGCAACACGCTCTTGCCGATCCCGGAGCCGGCGAACAGGCCGAGGCGCTGGCCGCGGCCGACGGTGAGCAGGGAATTGATGGCGCGGATGCCGACGTCGAGCGTCTGCACGATGGGTGCGCGTTGCAGGGGGTTGGACGGCCGCCCGACGAGGGAGCGGGTCGGCCCGTCCTCGCGTGGGTCAAGCGGGCCGAGTCCGTCCAGCGGCCGCCCGTTGCCATCGACCACCCGGCCCAGCAAGGCGTCGCCGACGGGCAGATGCTTGGCGCGGTCCTGGTTGCGGCGGCGCGGTTCGCTGGCTTGCCCCAGTTGCGGCGGCCGTGGCGGAATCTCCAGTGGCATGACATGGGCGCCGGGCGCCAGGCCATAGGCATCTTCGGTGGGCATCATGAAAAGCTTTTCACCCGCGAAGCCGACCACCTCGGCTTCGACCGAGCCGCCATCGGGCGCCTCGATCAGGCAGCCCGAACCCAGCGGCAACTTGAGCCCGGTGGCTTCCATGACCAGGCCATTGATGCGCGTCAGCCGGCCGGCTACGCGGAACGGTTGCAAGGAGGCGACACGTTGCCGGCAATCGACCAGGTAGTCGCGGATTTTTTCAGGATGCATCTGGAGGCCCGCCCCCCGCGCGGGGGGCACAGGGGGGCGGGTGTCTTACCGTGAAATACGCGGCAGCGTTTGCGCCGGGCCGCCCCAAGCAAACGCGCCACGCGGCGCCAGCCGCAACCCGCACCGACCGCAAGCAGGCGCGCCCCGTGATAACCGAGCGTAGCGAGCCGTTGCGAACCCCCCGCGAGGGGGGCGAAGGGGGGCGGGTGTTCATATACCCAAGCCGGCCAGCACGCGCTGCCAGCGCATCGCCACGGTTGCGTCAACCTGGGTGCCGCCCGACTCCAGCAGGCAATCGCCGCGCGCCAGCTTGAAGTCCTCGTGGATGCGATGGCCGGCATGGGCGAGTTGATCGCCCATATAAGAGCGCAGCAAAGAGGCATCCTCGGGATGGAGATAAATGGCGGCGTGCTGATGCGGCAGTTGCGTCAATGCTTCACGCACGACCGCGATCAGTGTGTCCGGGCGAGCGGAGATTTCCTGGCGCACCACCTCGCGCGCCAGTTCCATGGCCAGCGCCAGCAACTCCTCGGCAACCTCCGCATCGAGTGCGCCCAGCCCGCTTTCCAGTTTGGCGGCGGCCCGGGCGAACCGCTCTGCCCCGGCGCGCGTTTCTTCATGTCCCCTGCGCAGCCCGGCCTGATAGCCTTCTGCCTCACCCTTTTGAAAGCCTTCCGCGCGCGCTTGTTCCCGTATTTGTGCTGTCTCATCCACCGCGGACAATTGGGCCGGAGGCACATCACTCCCCGCGGACGCAGGCACCGCGGCGCCGCGCCCCTCGTCAAAACTCGCGAGTTCCCAACGCTCCCAGGCAGTGAGACCGCTCATGACAACGCAGTCTCGCCGCCGGGCCGCCCTTCTCCCGCTTTGCGGGAGAAGGGCATGCTGATGGCCCCCCCTCTCCCCGGCCCTCTCCCGCAAGGGGAGAGGGAGAAAACCGGCACCACCGCAGCCCACACCCCAGCAGTCTCGCCGCCGGGCCGCCCTTCTCCCGCTTTGCGGGAGAAGGGCATGCTGA
>CAZOMI010000026.1:28542-33740 GCA_964580925.1 uncultured Methyloversatilis sp. | reverse complement strand
ACCTTGCAGGCGTTCTTCTTGTAGTCCGTTTCTTTCGAAATCGGGCAGGTGGCATCGAGGATCAACTTGTTGACCAAGCGATGCTCGTCGAAGAACGGCACGAAGACGAGGCCTTCCGGCATCTTGTTGCGGCCCTTGGTTTCGGCGCGCAGTTCGATCTCGCCGCGCCGGGTGGCCACCTTGACGATGTCGTTGCGCTTGATGCCGCGCTTTTCCGCATCCTTCGGGTTGATCCAGATAACTGCGTCCGGGAAGGCGCGATAGAGCTCGGGTACGCGCCGCGTCATCGAACCGGTATGCCAATGTTCCAGCACACGACCGGTGCACAACCAGAGGTTGTACTCGTTGTCCGGCTTCTCTGGCGGATCCTGATAAGGCAGCGCGAACGCCCAAGCCTTGCCGTCCGGCCGGCCGTAGAAGCGCACGCCCTCGCCCGCCTTGACATAGGGATCGTAACCCTCGCGGAAACGCCACAGGGTCTCCTTGCCGTTGACCACCGGCCAGCGCAGGCCGCGTACGCGGTGGTAGTGGTCGAACTCGCCCATGTCCTTGCCCTTGCCGAGCGTGAAGATACGATATTCCTCGAACAGGCCCTTTTGCACGTAGTAGCCGAAGTCTTCGGTCTCGTCGGTCGTGTAGCCGGCCCAGGCGTGGGCATTGACCCTGGCCGCCTCTTCCTTCGGGAACTTGTTAACCTGGCCGTTGGCGAAGAGCACCTCGTAGAGGGTCTTGCCCTTGTATCCGGGGTTCTTGTCAAGCAGGTCGGCCGGCCAGACTTCGTCGGTCTTGAAGCGCTTGGAGAACTCCATGATCTGCCAGAGGTCGGACTTGCTCTCGCCCGGCGCCTTGACCTGCTGACGCCAGAACTGGCCGCGGCGCTCGGCGTTGCCGAAGGCGCCCTCCTTCTCCATCCAGGTCGCGCAGGGCAAAATCAGGTCGGCCGCCATGGTCGAAACGGTCGGATAGATGTCGGAGACCACCACGAAAGCCTTCGGGTTGCGCCAGCCGGGATACATTTCACCGTTGATGTTCGGGCCGGCCTGCATGTTGTTGGTGGTGGTGGTCCAGTAGAAGCCGATCTTGCCGTCCTTCAGCATGCGCGACTGCAAGACGGCGTGATAGCCGACGCGCGCCGGCACGGTGCCGGCCGGCAGTTTCCAGATCTTCTCGGCGAGCGCGCGGTGCTCCGGATTCGTCACCACCATGTCGGCGGGCAGGCGGTGGGCAAAAACGCCGACCTCGCGCGCCGTGCCGCAGGCCGTGGGCTGGCCGGTCAGCGAGAAGGGGCTGTTGCCCGGCTCGGAAATTTTTCCGACCAGCAGGTGGATGTTGTAGTTCATGTTGTTGACCCAGGTGCCGCGCGTGTGCTGGTTGAAACCCATGCACCAGAACGAGGTCACCTTGATCTTCGGATCGGCGTAGGTCTTGGCCAGCGCTTCGAGTTTGTCCTTCGGCACGCCGGAAATCTGGTGCGCCTTGTCGAGCGTGTACTCGGCGACATACTTGGCGAATGCGTCGAAATCCATCGGCACCGACGCATTGGGATCGCCCTTGGGCTTGCCGTCCGGGCCAGGGTAGCCGTTGTTGCCCGCCGCCTGCTCGAGCGGATGATTGGGGCGCAGGCCGTAGCCGATGTCGGTCACGCCCCTGCGGAAGAGGACGCACTTGGCAACGAAGTCCTTGTTGACCGCGCCGGTCTGGATGATGTAGTTGCAGATGTAGTTCTGGATGGCCAGATCGGACTGCGGCGTGAAGATCATTTCGCTGTCGGCCAGTTCGCAGGAACGGTGGCTGAAGGTGGACAGCACGTTGATCTTGACGTGCTTGGCGGTCAGGCGGCGGTTGGTCACGCGCGACCACAGCACCGGGTGCATCTCGGCCATGTTGGCGCCCCACAGCACGAAGGCGTCGGCATGCTCGATGTCGTCGTAGCAGCCCATCGGCTCGTCCATGTTGAACGCGCGCATGAAGGCAGCCACGGCCGAGGCCATGCAGTGGCGCGCGTTCGGGTCGATGCTGTTGGAGAGAAAACCGGCCTTCCAGAGCTTGATGGCGGCATAGCCTTCCCAGATCGTCATCTGGCCGGAGCCGAACATCGAGACGCCTAAGGGGCCTTGGTCGGGATTCTTCATGGTCGCCTTGACCTTTTCGGCCATGATGTCGAAGGCGGCGTTCCAGGAGATCGGAGCGAACTCGCCGTTCTTGTCGAACTTGCCGTCCTTCATGCGCAAGAGCGGCTTGGTCAGACGGTCCTGACCGTACATCATCTTGGCGAGGAAGTAGCCCTTGACACAGTTCAGGCCGGAGTTCACGGGATTGTCAGGATCGCCCTGGGTGGCCACCACGCGCCCGTCCTTGACGCCGACCAGCACGCCGCAGCCCACCGCGCAATAGCGGCACACGCCCTTGTCCCAGCGCACGCCGTCGCCGCCGCGCGCCTGCGCGAGCGCCACGCCGGGCACGCTCATGCCGGCAGTGACCGCCGCCGCGGCCACGGCATTGGTCTTGATGAAATCGCGTCGCGTCATTTTCACTTCAGTCATGTCAGACCTCCTTGTCAGCGCGGTGTCGCAGTGAAGCTAAGCCGCCAATGAAATTTCAACTTCGGGTTCGTCTTCTTTCTGGTGATAGACCATGGACGCCGACATCACGCCGTCCATCAAACTGATCGATTCGTACATCTGTATCGTTTCGCGATCGCCCTCGGTCTCGATGGTGACGATGATCTTGCCTTCCGGCGAGACGGCCGCAACCTCGACGCCATCAAGTGTTGCGAGCCGATCACGCACCATTTCGATGTGATCGGGATGCGGAATAACGATGACGCTGGAAATATTCATGTCGACGGCCCGGTGTGTACGTATACCCTGCGAAATATAGAACTTCAGGCTCAACATGCTAGGAGTTTCCGCCGCCGATTGGCTTGACGGGTGTCAAGGAATTGAAATGTTGAGCGGCGCGCTCTGGATTGCGCAAAGCAACCGTAAAAGTCGGCGCTGACGGGACGGCGTCAGCCGGAGCGCCACCACCATGGGGACGGCGCGCTCAGGGCGCCGCGGATTTGTGCATGCGGGCCAGGATCAGTTGCGTGCGCTGGTCGAGATAGGCGGAATTCGGATTCTTCTCGAAGCGGCGCGGCGCCGGCAACATCACCGCCAGGCGTGCCGCCTGGACGGCGGACAACTGGCTGGCGCTGTTGCCAAAATAGTGATTGGCGGCGGCTTCGGCGCCAAATACGCCGTCGCCCCATTCGACCACGTTGAGATAAACCTCGAGGATGCGCCGCTTGTCCCACAGCAATTCGAGCCAGACGGTGATGATCGCTTCCTGCGCCTTGCGCCAAGGCGTCTTGTCCGAAGAAAGAAACAAGTTCTTGGCAAGCTGCTGGCTGATGGTCGAGCCGCCGGCCACCACCTTGCCCTTCTTCTGGTTCTTTTCGAGGGCCTTCTGGATGCCTTCCCAGTCGAAGCCTTCGTGCACGATGAACTTGTCGTCCTCCGCCGCCACCACGGCGCGCTTCAATTGCACCGAAATTCTTTCGTAGGGCACCCAGCGCTGTTGGAGCTTGGCCTTGGGATTCTTCTCGCGTAGCGCATCGAGGCGCATCACCATGAAACTGGTCTGGCCGGGATCGACATAACGCCACCAGACCACCCAGCCGACATACCAGCCCTGCCAGAGCAGGAGCAGAAGTGCAACGGCCGCGAAAGTTTTCAGCAGCCAGCGGGGAGCCGGTCTCATCCGTTTAACGTGAAACACACCATTTGACGCCGAGTAAATAATCGAGCGCAGCGAGCAAACCAGTCGCCTCCCCGCGAGGGGAGGTTGGGAGGGGCGGGCGTTTATTGCTTTTTACGTGTTTCATCATCAGCGGGTGGACTCCCGACCATGAAAGTTATGGCCACCAGCACCGGGCCCGTGGCCGGACGCACGTCGCGCCAGCAGAAAAAGGCTTCCGCCGCCTGCTCGACCAGCATGCCCAGGCCGTCGGCAACCCGGCAGCCCGCCGCGCGGGCCTGCTGCATGAAAGGCGTTTGCCGGCCATAGACCATCTCGTAGGCCAGCCCGCGAGGAGCGAACAGCTGCGGCGGCAACGGCAACTCGGTAGCGGACAAGCCGGTCGAGGTGGCATTGATGACCAGGTCGAATTCCCGCCCGGCGAGCTGGGCAAAGCTGCAGGCCTCGGGTAGAACGTCGGTTCTCCCGGCAAATTCGAGCGCCAGACGAAAGGCTTTTTCCTCGGTGCGGTTGGCAATGGTCAGCGCGGCCGGTTGCTCTTGCGACAAGGGCAGGATCACGCCACGCGCCGCGCCGCCAGCACCCAGCAGCAGGACACGTTTGCCCTGGATGTCGCAACCCAGGTTGGCCTTGAGGTCGCGCACCAGACCGGCACCATCGGTATTGTCGCCACTGATCACGCCCTCGGCAAAGCTCAGGGTATTCACCGCGCCAGCCGCCTTGGCTCGCGGTGTGAGGCGTGTAGCCAGCCGAAAGGCCTCTTCCTTGAAGGGCACGGTGACATTGGCGCCTTTGCCGCCACTGCCGGCGAATGCCGTAACTGCCGCGGCAAACCCGTCCAGCGGCGCCAGCAAGGCTTCGTAGCTCATGTCCTGCCGGGTCTGGGCGGCGAACAGGGCATGGATGCGCGGTGACTTGCTGTGCGAAATGGGGTTGCCAAAGACGGCGTAACGATCAGTCATCTTGTTTCTGCGGATCAGGCAGGTATCCATGCGTAACCAAAGGAATTCCCGCGGGACGATTTCCGTGGACCATCATTGCCCCTCGGCTTTCTTGCGCCGGGGCGCTCGCGGCTTGCGCGGGGCCTTGGCCGTTTTTGCGCTTGTTTCGGTTTCGGCTGCGGGTTTCTCGGGGGCGGGCGTGGCAACGCCAGCTTCAACCTGTGTAGCAGTTGCCGAAGTCTGGCTGGCTGGTTTGCGCGTGCGGGCGCGGCGCCGGCGGGTGGGTTCGGCGGGTTTTTGTGTGTCGCTGGCACCATTGCTGGCCGGCGCAGGCGTTTCCGCATCTGCGGCAAAAGTCGGCGCTGGCGGTACGGCGTCGGCGGCGCCTTCTTCGAGAATATGGGGCGCGGCACCGGTTACCCGGCGCTTGGCATAGGCGCTCGAACGCTCGTCGCGGCCGAATTCGAGCAGGCCGTGTTTGTCGGCATCTTCGAGCATGGCGCCGAAGCTCTTGTAACC
>CAZOMI010000026.1:0-28532 GCA_964580925.1 uncultured Methyloversatilis sp. | reverse complement strand
TGCGGCGCTTGATCGCCTCCTTGAGCACCGAGGCCCAGACGCGCTCATCGTCGTCGCGGTCTTCCAGCAGGGCTTCGAGCGTGGTGGCGGCCATTTCGAGCCCCTTGCCGCGACGCTCCTCCTGTTCCCGCGGATCTACGGTAACCGCGGGGCGACGGCTTTGCTTGTCGGCCGTGTCGCGCTGGCGGCGGCGCACCAGATCGTCGACGTAGATGAATTCGTCGCAGTTGGCGATCAAGAGGTCGGAGGTGGATTGTTTGACGCCGACGCCGATCACGCGCTTGTTGTTTTCGCGCAGCTTGGAAACCAGCGGCGAGAAATCCGAGTCGCCGCTGATGATGACGAAGGTGTTGACGTGCGCCTTGGTGTAACAGAGATCGAGCGCATCGACCACCATGCGGATGTCGGCGGAGTTCTTGCCCGACTGGCGCACATGCGGGATTTCGATCAGCTCGAAGTTGGCCTCGTGCATCGGGGCCTTGAACGCCTTGTAGCGATCCCAGTCGCAATAGGCCTTCTTGACGACGATGCTGCCCTTGAGCAGCAGGCGTTCGAGCACCGGCTTGATGTCGAATTTTTCATACTGGGCGTCACGCACGCCGAGCGCGATGTTCTCGAAATCGCAGAACAGGGCCATGCTGACAGCATCGGCGGATTGGGTCATCGTGTTTTCCTTGGGTTAACGTGAAAGATGCGACAGCGTTTGCGCCGGGCCGCCCCAAGCAAACGCGGCACGCGGCGCCAGCCGCAACCCGCACCGACCGCAATCAGTCGCGCCCCGTGATAGCCGAGCGTAGCGAGCCGTTTCGAACCCCCCGCGAGGGGGCGAAGGGGGCGGGTGTCTTTCATGATGCGGGGTGATGTTTCATGCATCATGATAGTTAGTCGGCGCGCAACTGATCGGCGCCGGTGAATGACCAGGTGCGGGTGATTTCAATGATGTCGGTGTCGCGACGCACCGCCTCCGGAAAAACCGCATAGGGCGCCGCCAGGCGCACGATGCGCCGTGCCGCCTCATCCAGCACCTGGTGGCCCGAAGAGCGGTTCACCTCGACACGTTCCAGCTCGCCATCCTTCTTGATGGCCACGGTCAGCACCAGATTGCCGTAGAGCTTGCCCCTGGCCGAGTCGGGATAGTTGAGGTTGCCGACGCGCTCGACCTTCTGGCGCCAGTCCTCGACATACTGGGCGAAACGGTATTCCGTGACGCGCGCGCCAAGAAAACGTCGCTTGGGTCGCTGGTTGTACTCCTCGATATTGCGGGCGATCTCTCCTTCCAGCCGGGCCAGTGCCAGCGCCCGGGTGGCGAGGTCGCGGCCGGAGATTTCATGCTCCGGTTGCGGTTTGGGCGGCAGATGATCGGCATCGAGCTTGGCGGTGCGCGCGGATTGAGTCTGGGTCAGCAGTTCGCGCTGCTGCGCTTCCATCTGCACGACACGCGCCTGGGCGCTGGCCAGGTCTTCGCCGTTTTGTTGCTGTTTGGTGGGCGGCAACGGCGTCCTGGCGCGATGTGGTTCGTCGGTATTGCCGCCGCCGTCCAGATTGGCCTGTGCCTTGGCCTGTGCCTCGGTCGGCTTGGCGGCATGTCTGGCATTGACGAGGATGACGTCGAGCGCCTGTTCGCGCGCGCGATCCAGCGCCTCTGGCAGCTTGAAGTGGATCGACAGCAGGATCGCGTGCAGGAGCAACGACACGCCCAAGGCCAGCGTCAGGCGACGCTGTGGCGGATTCATTGCCGCCAACGCGGCGGGCCATCTGAAGGAGGCGGACATCAGGGAATTTTACTCCCCGTCGACAGCCGCTCCGTTGTCGGTTAAGCCGTCATCAACGCCATCCGGACCCGGCAATTCAATCAATTCAAGGAATGTCGCCTTTGCCTCGGCCGCCAGCAGGTCGATTTCGGAGACCGCCAGCCGCACCCGCACACCGCGTTCCAGGGTCGGCATGCCGCTGGCTTTCAACACCAGCGGCAAATTGTCGAGGCGCACGATGTTTTCCTTCAATACCTGCGCGTCGACAGTGGTGACGTTTTCCTGCGCCAGCCAGCGCAGGCACCAGTAGCGTTCCATGCCGCGCTGGAATTCGGCATAGCTCGCGTAGGTCAGCTCGAAATCGCGCAGCGCCGCCATGAGATCGGCCGATTTAGGCGGATAGACCGGCGGTTCGCCGCGCAAGAGCGAAATGAGTTGCCACTGGTTGGACAGGTCGGCAAAGCGGCGCAGCGGCGAAGTCGTCCACGCGTAGCAGTCGACGCCGAGGCCTTCGTGCGGCGTCGCGACAGTGGTCATGCGCGCCTTGCCCGCCGTCTGGGCTCGATACAGCGCGGGAATGCGGGCATCGCGCAGCAAGGCACCCCAGGTGGCATTGGCGACGATCATCAGTTCGGCGACCAGGGTATCGAGCGGGCTGCCGCGCGGGCGCTCGTCGATGCTGACCCGGCCATGGCCCTGGGCAGTCTCGGTGTCCCAATCGACGACAAAGCTGTAATCCTTGCGGTTCTGGGTGCTGCTTGCACCCCGCCCGGCCTCGAGCACGGTGGCGAGTTCCCACAGGCGCTTGAGTTCGTCGCGGAAGGGAAAATCCGGCAGACCGGTTGCCAGTGTTTCGGTATTGAACACCGGCTCGATGTCGTGGTGGCGCAGATTGGCGACCACCGGCACGCATTCGATCTTCGTCTCATGGCCGAGCACCCGCAAATCGGGCGCGACATCAAGGTAGAGCGAAAGGGCCGGCACGTTGTGCCCGGCATCCAGCGTATGGCTCTCGATGACATCTTCCGGCAGCATGGTGATCTTGCGGCCGGGCATATACACCGTCGACAGCCGGCTGCGGGCAATGCGGCCAAGGTCGCTGCCGTTGATATGCGGCGGCCCGAATCCCAGGCCCGGCGCGGCGATGTGGATGCCGACGCGCAGGCTGCCGTCCGGCTTTACGGCGAGCGAAAAGGCGTCGTCGATTTCGGTGGTGTGCGCGTCGTCGATGGAAAATGCCCGCACGTCGGCCAGCGGCAGATCGGGCGGATCGACCGCATCGGCATAGGCCGGGAATTTCGTGCCTCCCGTGCCGTCATGGCCCTCGGGGAAATGTTCGAACAGGAAGCGGCCGAGATGGTAGGCGTGACTGTCGGGCAACGCACCGCAATGTTGCAGCAGGCGTTCCGGGCTTTCCCCCAGCTCGGCGCAGGCAGCTTCCAGCGCCTTGGTCTCGGGCCGGTTGCGGTCCGGCTTGTAAAGCAGCTGGTTGAGCAGCGGGGGAAACTCCGCCGGCAGCCGGCCCGCCTTGAGCTCGTCGGCCATGCGCCCGATGGCGAGCGCCTGCTGGCGTTTTTTCTCCTGCCCGGCAAGTGCGGCCTGCAATATATCCGGCGGCGCTTTCCGGAAGCGCCCCTTGCCCTTGCGGTGAAAGTAGATCGGCGCGGACTGCAGCCGCAGCAATACGGCAGCGGCCTCGACGGGAGCGGGCGCATGGCCGACATAGTCGCGCGCCAGATCCTCGAAGCCGAACTCGGCATCCGGGCAGACTTCCCACAGGAATTCGGTCTCGATCGTCTCCGCCTGTGCTTCGGCTTGCGCCAGCAGTTCGGTGGGCGCAGGCGCGGCGTAGCGTAGCAGCACGTTGGCCGCCTTCAGCTTGATGCGTTTGCCACTGGCCGTGTCGACCTGCAGCGAAGAGTCGTTGTCGGCGACGATGGTGCCGGTCTTGAAGGCGCCATCCTCTTCGAAGAGGAGATTCATGGGAAAAGGATAGGGTGCAGCGGGAGGGGGGCGGATTATAACGGGGGCGTGAATTTCACGCCGGATTCGCTTGTCGCGAAATAGAGACAATCAGAGTTCGTGGAGGGTTCAACATGTTCCCAGCAAAGCTCAGGGCGGCCACAGGGAAATATAATTGCCTCCTGAAATATCACTTTAGCCTCACAACCCCTCAAGGTATCAGCGCAACAACGCTAGACCCAAACAATTACAAGGTAAAGAAAATGATGAAGAAACTGCTTCCCCTCGCCATCCTCCTCGGTGCCATGGGCACCGCCCATGCCGAACTCGCCGTGTATGGCCTGGTCGATGTCAGCTACGGCAAGAACGAAAACTTCGACAACAGGGGCGCGCGCCTTCACTCCGGCGGCGAGGGTGATACCGGTAGCGGTGGTGGCAGCTTTGGCAATTCCACGTCCCGTATCGGCCTCAAGGGCGGCATGGACATCGGCAATGGACTGAAGGCCAACTTCAAGTTCGAGACCGGCGGTATCGACGACGACCTGCGTATCGGCAGGGAAAACAAGACCTTCTTCCGCCGCCAGGCCTGGGCCGGGCTTTTCCGGCGGCTTCGGCGAGGTGCGCTTCGGCCGTCAGGATTCCGTGCCCTTCCAGATGATGGGCGGCTACGACTTCAACGGCATGTCCAACGCCGCCTCGGCGCTGGGGAACTCCGGCGTCGCGGTCTGGGGCACGGGTCGTCAGACGCAATCCCTGCAGTACATTTCGCCGAGCATGAACGGCTTCACGGCGCAAGTCGGTTTTGCCGGCAAGGAAGACAGCGTGACCAATGCCAAGGCAGCCAGCTCAGCTGGTCTGACCTACGCCGCCGGCAAATTCTCCGTCAGCGTGGCGGCCGAAAGCAAGCCTGCAGAGGGAAAAGAGAGCTTTGCCGGCGTGGCGGGCAGCTACGACTTCGGCGTCGTCAAGGTCATGGCCGGCTATGCCGATGGCTTTTACGGCACAAACTGGAAGGGCCCCAGCGTAGGCTTTGTTGCCCCGGTGGCCGGCTTCAATGTCGGCATGCACTATGGCAAGAACAACGAAACCAGGGGTGACGCGACCGAGCTCTTCATCAATCGCGAAATTTTAAAGAACACCTACGCCTACGCTGATTATGGATACCTCGACAACAACAATGCGCCGTCCACCAAGGCTTACGCCCTGGGCGTGATCTACGTTTTCGACATTAAGCTTTCCGGCGGCCGTTAATCGTTCCGCCTGCGTGATAGTGAAGCCCGCTGCACAAGTGCAGCGGGCTTTTTACTTTTTGGTCGCCGTGGCGACCAGCACGCTGCTCCGCATCGCATAGCCAGCTTCGCCAGCAAAGCTGGACAACTCCCGGGCGACTTCGCTGACCAGGCGCTGCCGCATGCTTTCGGGCAGGCGCGCCAGACTGCCTGCCGCACCGCCGGCAAGGTCGAGAAAGGCCTGCCAGTAGCTGGCGGCAGCGGCGAAGTGGCTGTCGATCATGATGGCCTCGATGGCAATCTCAGCGAAACCGGCTGCGGCAAGCGGCGCGCCGAGCGCCTCGGGCGTGCCGAAACGGAACACCGAAGGCCGGGCCACCTTCGGGGCCGGCAGCACGCGTTTCATGCAGTCGAGCGCACAAGACAACAGCGGTGTGTGCGCCGCCTCACCCCAGACTGAAAGTGCCAGGATGCCGCCCGGCACCATGACGCGGCGCGCTTCGGCCAATGCCCGCACCGCATCCGGAAACACCATCAGACCCAGGCCGCAAAGCACACGATCGAAGTGATTGCTCACAAATGGCAGATGCTCTCCATCGGCGGCCACGCGCAGCAGGCCCGGGCAGCAAGCCAGCTGCGCTTCGGCGATATCGGTGACGATCGCCGTACCCGCTGCGGGGCACGCCGCCCCACCAACGCCGACTATTTCGCTGGCCGCACTGGCCAGCAGCCCGGGACCGGCGGCCAGGTCGAGGACATGCAGTCCTGGTTGCAGGCGTGCAACCTCGATCAGGGCATCTGTCAGCGCGGCCCGCGCCTCAGCCCCGGCGGCATAGCGCGCGCCGATCAGGTTGTAGCCGTCGCGCTCGATGCGTTTCATCTGGCGGGGATCGAAAGTCATTGGCGCCGCCGCAGCAGAAGATCGGTGCTGTAGAGCGCCAGCCCGGCCCAGATGGCGGCAAAGGCCAGCAGGCGGGGAACATCCATCGGCTCGCCGTAATAAAAGATTGCCAGCAGGAAGGTCAGCGAGGGCGCGGTGTATTGCAGGAAACCGAGCGTCACCAGCGGCAGGCGCCGCGCGCCCACGGCAAACAGCAGCAGCGGAACGGCCGTCACCGCACCCGAGGCCATCAGCAACAGGTCGATTGTGACGGCGCCGCCAAATTGTCCGGCACTGCCCAGCCAGAGGAGATACAGCCCCGCAACCGGTGCCGCGCAGGCCGTTTCGAGCAACAGGCCGCCCGCCGCGTCGACCGGCAACTGCTTGCGCAGCAGGCCGTAAAGGCCGAAGGAGCCGGCGAGCACCAGCGACACCCAGGGCAGGCCGCCGATCCGCCAGCCTTCGAGCGCAACACCGCAAGCGGCCAGCACGACCGCCAGCCACTGGCGCGTGCGCAAGCGCTCGCCAAGAACAAGCACCGCCAGTACGATGCTGACCAGCGGCGTGATGAAGTAGCCCAGGCTGGTTTCGAGCACGCGGTTGGCATTGACCGCCCAGACGAAGGTAAGCCAGTTGATGACGATCAGTGTCGAAGCAAGGGCCACCCGCGCCAGGATGCGTGGATTTTGCGCCGCCGTCCACGCTGCGCCGAGACGGCCACGCACGGCCAGCACTCCGCCGAGCAGCAACAACGACCAGAGTACGCGGTGGGCAATGATCTCCAGCGCCGGCACGGTGGCCAACTGCTTGAAAAACACCGGCACCAGCCCCCAGAGCACATAGGCGCCCAGAGCGGCAGCAATGCCGTCGCGTTCGCTGTTGGGCTTCACTATTGCGCGAAAGACACCGCAGCGTTTGCGCCGGGCCAATCCCTCTCTCCCGACCTCTCTCCCAGAGGGAGAGAGGAGGCAGACAGCTTCCCTCTCCCGCTTGCGGGAGAGGGATTGAGGGAGAGGGCTGCCAAGCAAACGCGGCACGCGGCACCAGCCGCAATCCGCGCACCCCCCCAATTACCGCGCCCCGTAATAACCGAGCGTAGCGAGCCGTATCGAACCCCCCGAGAGGGGGGGGAAGGGGGGCGGGGGTCTTTCATGATCGGGGGGGTAGCCCACGCATCATGAAAGTCGGTCCGGCAAAGGCGATTATTTCGTCGAGATAATCTTCCCAGCGCGTGAAGCTGTGGTCGCCGCCGGGCAGCACAGTCTGGCGTGCGCCGGCATAGCGTGCAACTGCCTGACGGTAGTCAAGCGTTTCGTCACCTTCCTCGACAAGCAGCCAGTAATGTGTCGGGTCTGACAACACTGGCACTTCTAGGGCAGCCAGTTCGTTAATGTGCTGTCGCGTGAAATCGAAGGGTTCGCCGCTATACAGCCAGGTTTGCGGGCCGAGATAGTGTTCCAGTTCAAGCGCCGCAACCACGGCGGGATTGACCAGCACGGCCTTGAGGC
This sequence comes from uncultured Methyloversatilis sp., assembly GCA_964580925.1. Classification (GTDB taxonomy): domain Bacteria; phylum Pseudomonadota; class Gammaproteobacteria; order Burkholderiales; family Rhodocyclaceae; genus Sulfuricystis. The sequence continues at coordinate 21,202 of CAZOMI010000026.1, read as the reverse complement.
AATGCTTTTCCGCGAGGTGGGTCGCGTAGTAGCCGCCGAGGGAGGACCCCACCAGCGTCACCGTCTCGCCAGCGCCGACTTTCTCGCGCAGCAAGGTTTCCGCCAAATTGATGGCGGCTGCTGGCGATGCCGGCAATTGCGGACAGATCAGGCGGTCGGCGATGCCGCGCGCAGCCATGCGTGCCGCCAGTGCCCGCACCTTCCTTGACTGCGGGCCGCTGGTAAAGCCATGAAAATAAAGGATCAGGGGTTGCTCCAATTCACCAGCCCGAGTTGCCAGGTCAGCAGTACGACGATGCCGAAGGCGATGCGATACCAGGCGAAGATCGTGAAGTCGTGGGTCGAGATGTAGCGCAGCAGCCAGCGCACGCAGAGGACAGCCGAGACGAAGGCCGAGAGAAAGCCGACTATCCAGATGCCAAGATCGTCCATCACCAGCAGATGGCGCTCTTTCCAGAGCTGGTAAATCGTCGCTGCACCGATAATCGGCACGGCAAGGAAGAAGGAAAACTCAGTGGCCGCCTTGCGCGACAGGCCGAAAAACAAACCGCCGATGATGGTGGAACCGGAACGCGAGGTGCCGGGAATCAACGCAACAGCCTGGGCGAAGCCAAGCTTGAGTGCGTCTAGCGGCCCGATCTCATCGACCGAGTGGATTGTAGTTTTGTGTTCGCGCCGTTCGGCCCACAAAATAATGAACGCGCCGACAATGAAGGCGATGGCGACTGGCACCGGCTGGAAGAGATGCGCCTTGATCGCCTTGCCGAACAGCAGGCCAAGCACGGCCAGCGGCATGAAGGCGATGGCGAGATTGATGACGAAGCGACGCGACACCGGATCGTTCGGCAGCCCCCGCAGGACGCTGGCAAAGCGCTGGCGATATTCCCAGATAATGGCGAGAATCGCGCCGGACTGAATCACAATGGTAAACAACTTGGCGCGTTCGTCGTTAAAATCGAGCAGATCGCCGGCAAGGATCAGGTGTCCCGTGCTGGAAATCGGCAAGAATTCAGTCAGGCCCTCGACAATGCCGAGAATCAGCGCTTGAAGCAGCGGATGGAAATCCATGTCGCAAACATTTATGGGAAGCTGGCGAGTCTAACATGCTGAAAAAGATCGCCGTCGGCCAGCTCACGCTGGGCATGCACATCCACGAGTTTTGCGGCTCGTGGATGGATCATCCCTTCTGGCGCACCAAGTTCATCCTCAAGGACCCCGAAGATCTGCGCCAGATCAGGGCTTGTGGCGTCAAGGAATTGTGGATCGACGCGCAAAAGGGTGCCGATGTCGCCGGTCACACCAAGCAGGAGACCGAAGCCCAGATCGACTCGGCTCTGGAGCGGATTGAAGCACCTCCGCCTCGACCCACTGCGCCCCAATCACCCAAAGCCCCGCCCCCCCTTCGCAAGGAAGTGCAACGCGTGCCGATCGCCGAAGAAGTCCAGCGCGCCGCCAAGATCTGTGCCAGGTCGAAGAATGCCGTGGTCTGCATGTTCAATGAAGTACGCATGGGCAAGGCTGTCGATGCGGGAGCGGCGAACGCGCTGGTCGATGAAATTTCCAGCTCGGTGATGCGCAACCCCGGCGCCCTCATCAGCCTGGCGCGACTGAAAACGGCGGACGATTACACCTACATGCACTCGGTGGCCGTCTGTGCCCTGATGGTGGCCTTGTCGCACCAGCTCGAACTTGACGAAGCGGACACGCGCTCCGCCGCAATGGCCGGTCTGCTGCACGATCTCGGCAAGGCGGTGATGCCGATGGAGGTTCTCAACAAGCCGGGCAAGCTGACCGACGAGGAATTCCGCATCATCAAGAGTCACCCCGTCGAAGGTCACCGGATGTTGCTTGAGGGCGGCACGGCGGGTGAAATCGTGCTCGACGTCTGCCTGCATCACCATGAGAAGGTTGATGGCAGCGGTTATCCGAAAGGGCTCAAGGAAGCGGAAATCAGCCTCCACGCCAAGATGGGCGCCGTCTGCGACGTCTATGACGCGATTACCTCGAATCGGCCCTACAAGGCCGGCTGGGATCCGGCCGAATCGATTCGCAAGATGGCCGAGTGGTCCAAGGGTCACTTCAACGAGCGCGTCTTTCAGGCCTTCGTCAAGAGCATCGGCATTTATCCTACCGGCTCTCTGGTACGCCTGTCTTCCGACCGTTTGGCGGTAGTGGTCGAGCAGTCACCCGCGTCGCTGCTGGCGCCAACGGTCAAGGCTTTTTTTTCCGCCCGGTCCCGGGCTTATGTGGAGCCTGAAATCATCGACCTGTCGCGCCCGGGCACGACAGAAAAAATAACCAGCCGCGAGAGTGCGACAAAATGGGGAATAGAGAATATCGACCGCCTGTGGGCCGACTAGCTATCCGGCTGACGTGGCCCGCAAGGGATTCTTCAGCCGGCTACCGCGGCAACAGCATCAGCGACCGACGCCGGTTGGCAAGGGTATCTGGCTGGCCGCTGTCAAGCGCAATCACTATTGCCTGCTTATTACTTTGATACAAGCACATTCCGTTGATCGGGGTGCGCGGCATGCAATTTTTGCTAATCAGAAAGTAATGGATCAAAATGCGGGCAATTTTTGAAAATTAACGCTGGCACGGGGATCTGGAAAGCGGGCACGGTTTTGGCGACTTGGACAGCTGGGCGCTGAAGCGGAAGAGGGTGAGCCAGACGGCGGACAAGCTAATTTTTAAAGGGGCAGGCGATGCCAAGTAAGCTGGTGGAAGGCTTCGGAACGCTGGTATTTGCCGGACTGCTCGGCGCTTTGGCGGCAGCGGCGGTGCTCATGTTGCCGCTACAGGCGGCTGCAATATTTTTCGGCCTGGCCGTGGCCGTTCTGGTACTGCTCGGCAGTCGGTTGCGGCAGACACAGCGCGTTTCCCGAAAACTGGCGGCGGCCGTCGAATCCGCCTTGGATCATGACATCAACCTGTCGGAAACCGATTGTGGCAACACGCTGAAACCGCTGGCGCAGGCCATCAACCGCTACGGCAGGAGCGTCACCATGCTGGTGGGGGAAGCCTCGAATCGCGCCAACCAGGCGCTGCTGGTAAGCCAGTCGCTGATCGAATCCGCCGAGGAAGTCCGCAGCCATGCCGAACACCAGGCCAGAGAGAGCAATGACCTGGCCACGGCGATGGAGCAGGTCAGCAGCACGATCAGTGACATCGCGCACAGCGCTGCAAGCACCTTCGCCAACTCGTCCCACATCACCCAGGCCACTGCGGACAGCATGCAGAACATGGGTTCGGTGGTGAAATCGGTCAACAATCTTTCAACCGTGATCGAGAATGCCACCCACGCAATGAACGAGTTGCGCCAGGCGTCTGACGAGATCAGCAAGATCGTCCAGGTCATCAATGGCATCGCCGAACAAACCAATCTGCTGGCGCTCAACGCCGCCATCGAGGCGGCGCGCGCCGGCGAACACGGCCGCGGTTTTGCGGTGGTGGCCGACGAGGTCCGCAAACTGGCCGAAATCACCAAAAAATCGACCAGCGAGATCACCGCCACCATCGCCCACAACAAGGCGCTGACCAGCGAGGTCGCTGATGCCATGTCCAAAGGGCACGAATTGATCCGGACGAGCGTCTCCCAGACCGAAACCACCAAGTCATCGCTCGATATCGTGGGCACCAGCATCGACGAGGTCAATGGCATGATCGAGCGGATCGCCGCGGCCACCGAGCAGCAGTCGGCGAGCGTCGCCGAAATGACCCTCAATGTCGAGCGCATCGCCCAACTCGCCAACGAGACCCAGGCACGCACGGTACGCTCCCGGCAGAGCGCCGCAGGACTTGGCCAAGTGTCGCGTGAACTCGAAAAGCGGCTGGGTAGTTTCGACATCAGCTTTTTCGGACTGGTGCCTACCGAAGACGCCCTGGCCATGAATCAAGCCTTTGCACCGCTGTGCACATATCTGGGCCAGCAACTCGGCCTGCCATTGTTCATCCGGCTGGGCGAAAATTACGACCAGGCGATCGAGGACCTGGGGACCGGGCGCGCCCTGCTTTCCTACCAGACGCCGAGCACCTATGTGGATGCGCGCGCCCGCTACGGCATCGAACCTTTGGTTGTGCCCCTCGCCAAGGGCGAGCCTTACTACCAGAGCGCGATCGTCGTGCGCGCCGACTCAGGGATCAGCACACTTGCCGACCTGCGCGGCAAACGCTTCGCCTTCGGGGACGCCAAGTCCACTGGCAGCAAGGCGATGCCGCAGTCCATGCTCAAGGAAGCCGGCATCGGGCTGAAAGAACTCAGCCACCACGGTTTCGTCGGCAGCCACGACAACGTCGCCAAGGCGGTGCTGGCCAAGGATTATGCTGCCGGGGGATTGATGCTGGCGGTTGCGGAGAAGTACAGCAGCCAGGGCCTCAAGATCATCGCCACCTCGCCGCAGATCCCGCAATTCCCCCTGTGCGCCTCACCTAAACTCTCATCCGAGCAACGCGAACAGATCATCCTGGCGTTGGTCGGGCTCAAGGATCCCGAGATCCTCGGTGCCCTGGGCGGTCATGTCACCGGCTTCGCCCGCATTCAGGACAGCGATTACAACGGCGTACGGGCGATGCTGAAAAACCTGCGCGGCTAGGTTTTATTCTTCGCTGCCGGTTTTTTCTTCGCCGGCGCCGCTTTTGCTGTTGCGACCTTTTTCGGCTTGACCGATTTGGCCTCAGCAGCAGGTTTTGCGGTCGTCTTGGCTGTCGCCTTACCGGCTTTGGGGGCACGTTGCTCGAACTCGAACCCCACCTTGCCATCGGCGCCACGCACCAGATAGGCTGAGAATTTCTTGCGGGTGCGGTTGGAAATGAAGCCCTTCAACAGACTGGTCTTGCCGGTTTCCAGCAGTTTCTGCATCTCGGCCCGGCCGATTTCCTGCTGGAGGATGACTTTTCCCGAACGGAAATCGCAGGTCTTCGCTGCACCGGTGGATTTCTCGCAGACATAGGCCATTGGCTGCTCGAAAACGCGACTGCCGCATTTCGGGCAGACACCCAGCGCCTCCTGCCCGGTGAAGTCAACCTCCTCGCCTTCATCCTCCGCATTGCCGAAATCGAAGCTCGGCGCATGCTCTTCGTTGAGCTTGATGACGGCAGCGAAGGCGCGCCCCATCTTGCTGCGGAAGCCCTGCAGCGGGCCGATCTGGCGGTCGCGCAGCAATTGGTCCATTTCCTCGGGCTCCCACTGGCGGCTGGCGATGACCTTCCACAGCTTGTAGTCGCACTTGTCGCACTTGAAATGTTTGTAGGTCTCGTGGATCGCGCCGCCGCATTTCGGGCAGGGGGTCTGGAGTGAACCGAAATCAGGGTCGGCGAATTCGCCGGTCTTGATGCGCTCGACCATCTTCTGCGTTTGCTCACTGATGTGGGCCATGAACTCCTCGCGCTTGAGGTGTCCCTGTTCCATTTCCCTGAGCTTCGACTCCCACAGGCCGGTCAATTCGGGCGAGCGGATCTCGTCGACCTTGAGTTGTTCGAGCGCGAACAGCAGGTTGGCGGCCTTGGCTGTAGGTTGCAGCTCGCGGCCATTGCGATGCAGGTATTCCTCGGCAATCAGGCCCTCGATGGTGGCGGCGCGCGTCGCCGGCGTGCCGAGACCGCGCTCGGACATCGCCAGGCGCAGTTCCTCATCCTCGATCAGCTTGCCGGCGCCTTCCATGGCCGACAGCAGCGTCGCTTCGTTGAAACGCGGTGGCGGCTTGGTGGCGCAGTCCTTGACCTCGACATCATTGGCCCAGACCCGTTCGTTCTTTTGCAAGGGCGGCAGGTTGGGGTTCTCTTCGTCACCCTGCGCTTCCTTGCCATAAACGGCCAGCCAGCCTGGTGTCACCAGCACCTTGCCGTCCGTCTTGAACGGCTCGCTCTCGACGCGCGTAATGCGGGTGGTGACAAGGTATTCGGCGGCCGGGTAGAAGATGGCGATGAAGCGCTTGACCACGAGATCGTAGAGCTTCTGCTCGGGCTCCGACAGGCTCTTCGGCGCTGCCCCCGTCGGGATGATGGCGAAGTGGTCGGAAATCTTGGCGTTGTTGAAGATGCGCTTGTTCGGGTGCACCCAGCCGTTGTCCAGCACGGCGCTGGCGTGCTTGCCGAAGCCGCTTTCAGACAGCGCACGCAGGGTGTCCTTGACCTGGCCGACATAGTCCTCGGGCAGGCAGCGGGCGTCGGTACGCGGATAGGTCAATACCTTGTGGCGCTCGTAAAGCGCCTGCGCCAGCGCCAGCGTGTTGCGCGCCGAGAAGCCGAAGCGGCCGTTGGCATCGCGCTGCAGGCTGGTCAGGTCGTAGAGCATTGGACAGGCTTCGGTCTTCGGCTTGGCTTCCTCGGTGACCGTGCCGTGCTTGCCCAGGCATTTCTGGCGCAGGGCATCGGCTTGCGCCTTGTCCCACAGCCGCTCGGCCTTGGCGTGCTCGTCGTTTTCCGGTTTCTTGAACTTCTCGTCGATCCAGCGGCCCCGGTAGGTACCCGCCACGGCCTGGAATTCGGCTTCGACTTCCCAGTAATCGCGTGGCTCGAAGGCGCGGATCTTGCGCTCGCGCTGCACCAGGATGGCCAGTGTCGGCGTCTGCACGCGGCCGACGGTGGTTTTATAGAAGCCCCCTTCCTTGGAGTTGAAGGCGGTCATGGCGCGCGTGCCGTTGATGCCGATCAGCCAGTCGGCTTCCGAGCGGCAACGCGCGGCATCGGCCAGCGGCTGCATCTCCTCGTCGGAACGCAGGTGGGCAAATCCGTTGCGAATGGCGGCGGCGGTCATCGACTGCAGCCACAGGCGGCGCACGGGTTTGTTGTCCTTGGCGGTCTTCCCTGACAGCGCGTGCTGCAGGACATAGCGGAAAATCAGTTCGCCCTCGCGCCCCGCGTCGCAAGCATTCACCAGACCGGTGACATCCTTGCGCTTGATGAGCCGCGTCAGCAAGCGCAGCCGGTCGGCGGTCTTCTCGATGGGATTGACGGTGAAGCGCGGCGGGATCACCGGCAGGTGGGTGAAGGTCCATTTGCCGCGCTTGACCTCGTATTCCTCCGGCACCGCGAGTTCCAGCAGGTGGCCGATGGCGGAGGACAGCACATAGTGCTCGCTCTCGAAATATTCGCCTTCACGAGTAAAGCCGCCCAGCGCCTTGGCGATGTCCTGGGCGACGGATGGTTTCTCGGCGATGATTAGTTGCTTGCTCACTTGTTACCCCCTCCCCCCATCCCCTCTCAGGGGTGGCGGGTGTTCGGTCACGCTTCGCGTGGCCTCGGATTCGTTGGCTGCGCTCGCCTTGGGGCGGCCCGGCGGCGGGCGCATAGGGTCGGCATCTTAAGCGCGCTTGATGCCAACTGGCAAGTTTGTCGAAAAACCCGGCTCAGCCAAGGCGCTGGTAGCGGCCCCCCGGCAAGGGGGCAATCCGCCCATCCAGTTCAAGGGGTAACAGGCGGGCCAGCACGGTTTCAGGGGGTAGTCCGCAGCGGGCGGCAAGGGTTTCGAGATCGCAGGGATCATGGCCCAGGGCATGCAGGATGGGGTCTTCGCCACCTCCGGCTGCCGCGGCATCAAGAGTCGGCGTGACCGAAGGAAATCCCCTTTTCGGGACTGGTGGGACGGCGGCAATTCCGCGCCCCCATCCCAACTCTTCCAGAATGTCTTGCGCCGATTCAACCAGCTTGGCGCCCTGCTTGATGAGGGCATGGCAGCCTTTCGACTGGGGGGAGTGAATCGACCCGGGAATGGCGAACACCTCGCGCCCGGCCTCGGCGGCCAGTCGCGCCGTGATCAAGGAACCACTCTGGCGCGCGGCCTCCACCACCAGGCAACCTTGCCCCAGCCCGGCAATCAGGCGATTGCGGCGCGGGAAGTTGGCCGGCAGCGGTGGCGTGCCGAGGGGAAATTCGCTGATGATCGCCCCATGAGCAACGATTTCACGCGCCAAGGCTTCATTGCGTGCCGGGTAAATGCGGTCGATGCCGGTGCCAATGACGGCAACGGTGGCGCCAACCCCGGTAGCGGCGAGAGCACCCCGGTGCGCTGCCGCGTCAATTCCTGCCGCCAGTCCGCTGACAATGACGAATCCGGCGGCGCAGAGGGTGGCGGCGAAGGCTTCGGCATTCACCTCGCCCTGCTTCGTCGCATTGCGGCTGCCGACAATCGCAAAGCCCGGTCTATTCAGCAGGCCGATGTCGCCCTTGGCATACAGCAGGACGGGTGGGTCGGCAGCGGTCAGCAGCGCCTGTGGATAGGCAGCGTCGGCCAGCGTCAGGATGTGGTTGCCGGCTAGCGCTGCCCAGTTGAGCGCTGCCTCAACTTCGGCGCGACAATCATGGCTGCGCAGGCGCTCCATCAAGCCGGCGCCGAGGATGCCGCGCAGGGCAGCGGATGGTGCTGAAAAAATTGCCTCGGGATCTTCCAGTGCTTTAAGGAGTTGGCGCTGGGTTTCAGCGCCGATGCCAGGTATCAGGGTCAGCCGCAGCCAGGCGGCCAGTTCTCGGCTCACTGGAATGCTGTTGTATGAAAACGCTATCGGCAGATCAGGGCTTGCGCACCAAGTCACCCATCATCACCGGACGGGAGGCGGTCATCACTAGCCCATAGGCAACGCGATCGAAAACGCGGAAGATGAAAACCAGTCCGTAGCTCTCGTCAGGCAGGACATGGCTTTGCTGAGCTTGTCCCTCAAAACGGTTGGTTGCAGTAATGCCGGCTCGATGCAGGGAGAGGACATGCCCCATCCCGACGCCGTCACGCATGCCGCGCGAAATCGAGATGATCGAGTTGCGCCCTCCCTCACCCAAACCGCCATAAAGTGCCAGCACACGTCCTTTGATGTCCTGTGTCGGCGCATGCGGAACGTAGCCGAGGATGTCGGCACGACCGGCAGGAACCAGATAGTCACCGCGGCCGATTTCCTGCTTGACGCTGACAACGGTCATGGTCGTTACCTCCCCTGCGCCGACGGGCCGTGCGTTGCCGAGAAAAATGGCCTCCAGCCCCAGGGTTTCGCCGTTATCGGGATCGATCAATGGTGCACCAGGGCGATAGATATGCCATAGCTTGACGTCAGGATCGACGCCGGCGGCATATATTGTGTCGCCCGGGCCTGCATAAAAACGGTTTTCTTGTGTGGCAACGATGCGCGGTGCACGCTCAAACGCCACAAGATCGATTACCAGCGGCTGTGCCAGGAATGGTTCTATCGCCTGCGCCGGGATGGCGGGGATTTCCTTGGGCAGTATCTCGACCCGTACCTGCGGTTCAAGCTTGACCATCTGGCCCAACTTCAGATATGGCGTAACACCGCTGCGATCGAGGATCACCACCTGGCCGGGAAAGATTCGATGCGGGTTCTTCACCTGCTCGGCGTTCATTTTCCATAGATCAGGCCAGCGATAGGGATTCTTGAGAAACCTGGCGGAAATGTCCCACAAGGTGTCGCCGGCGACGACGATGTGGCGATCTGGAGCGTCAGGCGTCAATTCAATTGGCTTGACAGCGGATGCTTCCGCCACTTGGGCGAATACGGCAGCGGTTGAAAAACCGAGAAGCAGCGCGAATATAATGCGTCGCATTGGTGGGATCCTCCAGCGTTTCACGGATTCTGCACGCAAATCCTTCCAGCATCAATCACTTCAAGACGGTTTTCATGGCTCTATTACCCATATTGCGCTACCCGGATCCCCGCCTGCATACGCGCGCCAAACCTGTGGCGCAGGTCGATGCCGGCATCCGCAAACTGGCTGCCGACATGGCCGAAACCATGTATGCCGCACCCGGCATCGGTCTGGCAGCCACCCAGGTGAACGTGCACCTGCGCTTGCTGGTGCTCGACATCACCGAGGATAAATCCCGGCTGCAAGTCTTCATCAACCCGGAAATTCTGTCGCACGATGGGGAATGCGAGGGTGAGGAGGGCTGTCTGTCGGTTCCCGGTATTTATGAAACGGTGAAGCGCAGCGAGCGTGTCAAGGTGCGCGCCCTGGATCGCGACGGGAAGCCGTTCGAAATCGATGCCGATGGCCTGTTGGCGGTCTGCCTGCAACACGAGATCGATCACCTCGAAGGCAAGGTATTTGTCGAATACTTGTCAAAGCTCAAACTGGGACGAATCAAGGCCAGGCTTGCCAAGCAGGCGCGGATTACTGCGTGAGGGTTGTCCCACCCTCCCCCGGCCCCTCCCTCGCGGGAGTGGTGGCTGTTGACTCGCTGCGCTCGTTTTATTACGGGGTGCTCCCGTTCATGATTGGGAGCGGATTGCGGCTGGCACCGCGTGCCGCCTTGCCTTGGGGCGGCCCGGCGGCAAGGCTACAGTGACAAACCCTCAACTGATTTCTGACCTATGAAAATCGCCTTTGCCGGAACACCTGAATTCGCTGCCGTCGCGTTGCGGGCGCTAATTGCTGCCGGCTTCGAAATTGTGCTGGTGCTAACCCAGCCGGACCGGCCGGCCGGGCGCGGGCAAAAGCTGGTGGTGAGTCCGGTCAAGCAGGTGGCGCTGGCAGCGGGCATTCCCGTCCATCAGCCGGAACGGCTCAAGGATCCCGCCACGCATGCCCCGCTGATCGAAGCGGCGCCCGACCTGCTGGTGGTTGCCGCCTACGGCCTGATCCTGCCGCAGGCGGTGCTCGACATTCCCCGGCGCGGCTGCCTCAACATCCATGCCTCGCTGCTGCCCCGCTGGCGCGGCGCGGCGCCGATCCAGCGCTGCATCGAGGCAGGCGATACCGAGACCGGCGTGACCATCATGCAAATGGAAGCCGGCCTCGACACCGGCCCCATGCTGCTGGCGCACGAACTTCCAGTCGGCGCTGGCGAAACGGCGGCAATGCTGCACGACAAGCTTGCGCTCCTGGGCAGCCGGCTGATCGTTCTCGCGCTGCGCGAGTTCGCATCATTGAAACCGGTGGTGCAACCCGCCACAGGCGTCACCTATGCCAACAAGATCGCCAAGGCCGAAGCGGCGATCGACTGGCGGCTCCCCGCGGAACAGATCGAGCGGCGCATCCGTGCCTTCGACCCCTTTCCCGGCGCCACGGCGCAATTGGGCGGAACCGTCATCAAAGTCTGGCGCGCCCTGCCGGAAAACGGCTCCGGCACACCCGGCGCAATCATCGCCGTCAGCCCGGCCGGCATCACGGTGGCGTGTGGCGCTGGGGCGCTCAAATTGATTGAGTTGCAAAAACCGGGAGGTCGCCGTCTCGCCAGCGCCGACTTTTTGCACGGCTTTCCGGTTAGTGTCGGCCAAGATTTCGCCCTGCCGGCAGCAATCTCCGGCGAGGCAAGCCAGCTTGGCGGATGAAAACAAACCCGCGCATTCAACCCGGGCTGTCTGATTCACTGGCAGCTGCCGCGCGCGTCGTTGCCGCTGTCCTGGCCGGCCGGACACCCGATGCGACACTGGCGCAAACCGCCACCGCCATCCGCCCGGCCACGCTGGATCTGGCATATACGACCCTGCGCGACTTTGGTCGCGGCGACTTCCTGCTGGGCCACCTGCTGACCAAATCCCTCAAGGAAACCGGAATTCACGCCCTGTTGCTGGTCGCGCTGGCGCGACTGGAGCGGCGCCCGGAAGATGCCCACACCATTGTGGATCAGGCCGTCAGCGCCGCCAATGGCATCTCCGGCGGGCGCTTCAAGGCACTCAGCAATGCCGTGCTGCGCAACTTCCAGCGCCAGCGCGATGTCCTGCTGGCGGCTGCGGATGCCGACGCTGTCGCGCATTGGCGGCATCCCGCCTGGTGGCTGGCTGCCTTGCGGGAAGCCCACCCGGCGCGCTGGGAAGAAATCGCCGCGGCCGGCAACATGCATCCGCCACAGTGCCTGCGCATCAATCGGCGCCACGCCATCAGTGCCGACTGTTACGCGCAGGAGTTGGCTGCCACCGGGATCAAGGCCCGCGTCCTCGACGACACGGCGCTCCTGCTCGACAAGCCGCTGCCGGTCGAGCGTCTGCCCGGTTTCGCGGAGGGCCGTGTATCGGTGCAGGATTGGGGGGCGCAACATGCCGCCGCCCTGCTCGATCTGTCTGGCGGCCAGCGCGTGCTGGATGCTTGCGCCGCACCCGGTGGCAAGACGGCACATATCCTTGAGGGTGCCGCTGTAAAACTGACCGCGCTCGAACTCAACCCGCAGCGTGCCACGCGCATCGAGCAGAACCTGCAACGCCTCGGTCTGAGCGCTACCGTGCTGGTCGGCGACGCTTGCCAGCCGGCGGCCTGGTGGGACGGCCAGCTTTTTGACCGCATCCTGGCCGATGTGCCCTGTTCGGCCTCGGGCGTGGTGCGCCGCCACCCCGACATCAAATGGCTGCGTCGCTCCGCCGATGTGGCGGGATTCGTACGCAGCCAGGCGGCAATCCTTGATGCTTTGTGGCCTCTGCTCGCCCCGGGTGGCAAAATGCTTTACTGTACCTGTTCGGTATTTCCCCAGGAAAATGTCGAGCAGGTACGCGCCTTCGTGGCACGCCATCCTGATGCCCTTCGCCGGCCGACGGGGACTGATGCCCCGGAATTACAACTACTGCCTTCCACGACGCATGACGGCTTTTATTACGCACTGCTGGAGAAAATGCCTTGAGTGGCCAATTCTGTTTGCCCTATTGGCGGCAGGACTGTTCACGACGAGTGCCGCCCTGGCCGGCAGCATCGAGCCGAAAAGCGCCACGCTCCTGCCCGACGAGCGCGGTCATGCGCTCAACGTGGAATTCGCCATCGATCTCGGCCCGCGCCTCGAAGAGGCCGTGGGTCGCGGCGTACCGCTCAACTTCCGCCTTGAATTCACCCTGTCGCGCAAGCGCTGGTACTGGATTGACGAACATGTCGCCGGCCATGTGACCAACTATCGCCTCAGCTATCAAGCCCTGACGCGCCAGTACCGGCTGTCGCTGGGCGGCCTGCACCGGAATTTCGACACGCTGGAGGATGCACTGCAGGTATTGGAGCGTACCGTCCGCCTCCATGTCATGGACCGGCCTGCATTGATCCCCGGCGAAAACTACACGGCCGCCGTACGCCTGTCGCTTGATCATAGCCAGCTGCCCAAGCCACTGCAGATCGACGCACTGGCAAACCGTGACTGGCGCGTCGAGGCCAAAACCTTGCGTTGGGGTTTTGTGCCGACCGCCGATAAATGATAGCTGCACTATCAATCGTTGCCGGCTTGAGTGCCATGCTGGTATTCCTGCTCGCCACGGCGAGCGCCGACGCCACGCTGTTCGCCGAGCATACGACGCTGCTGATCGGCATGAACGCACTGGCGGCGCTGATCCTCCTCGGCCTTGTGGTCGCCCAGTTGCGCCGCTTGTGGCGCGAGTATCGCGGCGGCGTCTTCGGTGCACGACTGAAATCGCGGTTGTTGCTGATGCTGGCGCTGATGGCGGTGGTGCCGGGCGCGCTGGTATACGCGGTATCGATGCAATTTGCCGTAAAGAGCATTGATTCATGGTTCGACGTGCGCATCGAGGCAGCGCTCGATGGCGGCCTCGACCTCGGCCGCGGCGTGCTCGAAGCGATGCAGGATGACCTGCTGGCCAAGGGACGCACCATGGCCTATGACCTCGCCGGCACGGCATTGGTCAGCCCCGTGCTGCTCAACCGCCTGCGCGAACAAACCGGCGTGCAGGGTGCCACCCTGCTGACGGCTGCCGGCCAGTTGGTGGCGAATAGCGGCGGCGGCATGCAGGGGCTGCTGCTGCCCTCGCTGCCTTCAGCTGCCCAACTGCGGCAGGCGCGCCTCGGCACCGGCATTACCCGCATCGAAGGCGACACTGCCAGCGGGCTGGTGGTGCACGCGTTGATCCCCGTGGCCAGCTTCAGTCTCGGCAGCGAACCGCTGATTTTGCAGTTGGAACAGGCCGTCCCGGCAACCATCACCCAAAGCGCGGCGCTGGTGGAGAGCGCACGGCGTGACTATCAGGAACTGCAACTGGGGCGCGCCGGCCTGAAACGCCTGTACACACTGACGCTGACCTTTTCGCTGTTGCTGGCGCTCTTCGCCGCCGTGGCCCTCGCCTTTTTTCTCGCCGCGCGGCTCGCCAAGCCCCTGTTGATCCTGGCCGAAGGTACCCGTGCGGTCGCGGCTGGCGACCTCACTCCGCGCGCGGAACTCGCCACGGACGACGAACTGGGCGTGCTGACACGCTCGTTCAACACCATGACCGCCCAGCTCAGCCAGGCGCGCAGCGAACGCGAAGCGGCCCACGTCTATCTCGAAGGTGTCTTGACCAACCTGTCGACAGGTGTGCTGGCTTTTGATGGCGACTTCATGCTGCGGGCGGCCAACCGCGGTGCCTGTGCCATTCTCGGCGATGATCTGTGCGCAACCGTCGGTAGGCCACTTGTCGAATGGCCGGACCGCGCCGAGTTCAAGGCGGCGATTCGCGAGGCTTTTGCCGGCAGTGACAAATGGCAGCGCCAGCTGGAAATCGACAGTCCGTCCGGCGCGCGGCAAATCCTGCTGTTGCGTGGCTCCACCTTGCCCGCCGCCGCCGGGCGCGTCGTGGTATTCGATGACATCAGCCCGGTCATCGTCGCCCAGCGCGCGGCCGCCTGGGGTGAGGTGGCGCAGCGGCTGGCACACGAAATCAAGAACCCGCTCACGCCCATCCAGCTCTCCGCCGAGCGCCTGCAGATCAAACTGGCCGATAAACTCGACGGCGACAGCGCCGCAATTCTGGAGCGCGGCACGCGCACCATCGTCGATCAGGTCGAGTCGATGAAAAACATGGTCAACGACTTCCGCGATTACGCGCGCTTGCCGCCGCCCATGCCCGCGCCGCTGGACTTGAACGCGCTGGTTGTGGAAGTGCTGGAGCTTTATGAAGACGGCCCCGTGGCGGTCGTGGCAGACCTCGATCCGGCACTGCCGCCCGTACTGGCCGATGCCGGCCAGATCCGCCAGGTGCTGCACAATCTCATCAAGAATGCCGGTGAGGCGATGGTCGAGAAAGTCGGCGTGACAGCAGGGAATCCCCGTGGGACTGGCGGGACAAAGTGCCCCGCAGCGGGCACGGCGGCAGTCAAAGTGACGACCCGCAGCGGCCGCATGGCAACGCTATCGGTCACCGATCACGGCCCGGGCTTCCCGCCGCAAATCCTGGCGCGCGCCTTCGAGCCTTACGTGACCACGAAGGCCAAGGGCACCGGACTCGGACTGGCCATTGTCCGTAAAATCATCGACGATCATGGCGGTACCGTCCTGCTCGCCAACCGGTCCGGCGAACTGGGCGGCGGCGCCGAAGTAAGCATGCAATTTCCCCTACATCAGCATTCCCGGCCGGACGACACAGCGGCATAATCACGTTCCATGTCAAAAATCCTTGTCGTCGACGACGAAGTCGGCATTCGCGAACTCCTTTCGGAGATCCTTACCGACGAGGGGCACGATGTCGTCACCGCGGAAGACGCGGCAACGGCACGCGTCAGGCGCGATGCCGCACGGCCCGATCTGGTGCTGCTTGACATCTGGATGCCCGACACCGATGGCGTCACCCTGCTCAAGGAATGGGCGGCGGCCGGTCAGCTCACCATGCCGGTGGTGATGATGTCGGGTCACGCCACCATCGACACCGCGGTGGAAGCCACCCGCATTGGCGCCGTCGGTTTCCTTGAGAAGCCCATCGGCATGCAGAAGCTGCTCGCCAGCGTCAAGCAGGCGCTCGACCGCGCGCCGCGCCGCGGCAGCGTGCTGTCGCTGGCGGCTTTCCCGCGCTCGGCCGCACTCAAGGATTTGCGCCGGCGCCTCGAACAGGTGGCCGGCAAAAGCCGTTTGGTGCTGCTGCGCGCGCCAACCGGATCAATCACCGAACTGGCGGCGCGCACCCTGCAGCCACCCGGCAAGGCATGGCTCGACCTGGGCCATGACTCGAATCCGCTGACCCTCGATCTCATGATGCAGTCCACGGGCGGGGTACTGTATTGCAGCGAGCTGTCGCGCCTGACGCGCCTGCAACAAAAGAACCTGGCCTTTGCCGTGGAACGCCTGGAAAAACACAACCTGCGGCTGGTGGCCGCCACCGTCATGGATGCCACTCAGCTAACTGCGCAAGGCTGGGAAGAAGACCTGTTGAAGGTGTTGTTCGACGTCAGCATTGGCTTGCCGTCCCTGGCCGAACTGAAGGATGACATACCCGAACTGGCTGCCCATATCCTCACCCAGCTGGTCGAAGCCGGCGATGCACCCAACCGGCACCTGTCGGTGGCGGCCCAGAACGCCCTGCGCCTGCATTCGTGGCCGGAAGGCTACGAACAACTGCGCAGCACGATCAAGTCATTGGCACTGGCGGCACTCGAAGAGGAGATCGGCGCGGACGATGTGCAACATCTGTTGACACCAGGAGCGGCAGCGCTGCCCGAAGTTCCTCCCGGCATCCTGCCCGAAATGCTGGCGCTGCCGCTGCGGGAGGCGCGTGAAATGTTCGAGCGCCACTATTTCGAATACCACCTCAGGCTGGAAGGCAGCAGCATGACGCGCCTGGCCGACAAGACCGGCCTGGAGCGCACCCACCTGTATCGCAAGCTCAAGGATCTGGGGCTGCGCAATACGCCCCTGAAGGAAGAACCATGACCGCCATCCCCCCGACCCCCTTCCCGAGGAAGGGGATGACGCTTGTTCGCGGGCTGCGCCCGCTCCATGTACTGGCCGTTTCTCCTTGGGGCGGCCCGGCGGAGAAACCATGAGAATCGTCATTCTGGGCGCCGGCCAGGTGGGCGCCTCGGTGGCCGAGGCGCTGTCTTCCGAAGCCAACGACATCACGGTCGTCGACCAGAACCGCGCGGCGCTTGCCGAGCTGGCCGAACGGCTCGACGTGCGCACGGTGGCCGGCAATGCCGCCTACCCCAGCGTGCTCCGCGAGGCCGGCATCGAGGACACCGACATGCTGGTGGCGGTAACGCAGTCCGACCAGACCAACCTGGTCGCCTGCAAGATCAGCCGCACCATGTTTCACGTACCGACCCGCATCGCCCGCCTGCGCTCCCATGATCTCCTCGCTCCGGAACTGCTGTCGGATGAAAATTTCGCCGTCGATTACGCCATCTGTCCCGAGCAGGACATCACCGATTACATCGGCAAGCTGATCGAATTTCCCGAGGCGCTCCAGGTGCTCGAATTCGCCGCTGGCGCTGTAACACTCATCGGCGTGCGCGCCTATCCGGGCGGCCTGTTGGTCGGCAAACCCATTCGCGCCATGCGCGACCACCTGCCGGCCAACGTCGATGCCCGCATTGCCGCCATCTTCCGCGAACACCAGCCGATCGAGCCCGACGGCGACACCATCGTGGAACCGGGCGACGAGGTCTTTGTGGTCGCCGACAGCAAACATATTCGCCATGTCCTGAAGGAACTGCGCCGCTCGCTGGAACCCGTCAAGCGGGTGATGATCGCCGGCGGCGGCAATATCGGCCTGCGCGTCGCGGCGATGCTGGAGAAAAATTACCAGGTCAAACTGATCGAGGTCGACCGGCAGCGCGCCGAAATCATTGCCAACAGTCTCGGCGATACGCTGGTGCTCGCCGGCGAGGCCACCGACGAAAATCTGCTGGCGCAGGAAAATATCGATGAAACGGATATGTTCCTCGCCCTGACCAATGACGACGAAGACAACATCATGTCCGCCTCGCTGGCGAAAAGACTGGGCTGCAAGCGCGTGCTGGCCCTGATCAACCGCCGCGCCTACGCCGACATGGTGCAGGGCGGCCCGATCGACATCGGTTTGAGCCCGGCGCAGGTGTCGATCGGCGCCCTGCTCACCCATGTGCGGCGCGGCGACGTCGCCCGCGTGCATAGCCTGCGGCGCGGCGCGGCCGAGGCGCTCGAACTGATCGCCCACGGCGACAAGCAGACCTCCAAGGTCGTCGGCCGGCGCATCGACGAGCTGCCGTTCATCAAGGGGGCGCACATCGGCGCCATCGTCAGGCGTACCCATGACCCCGAGGTCATCTACAAGGACGGGTTGCCCTCCAGGGAATACCTCGACCGCGTCATCATCCCCCATCACGACACGGTGATCGAGAGCGACGACCACGTGATTGTTTTCTGCACGCGCAAACGTGAAGTCACCCAGGTCGAAAAACTGTTTCAGGTCGGTTTTCACTTCCTCTAGCCACCCGCCATGCACCGGTTTTATCCGCTGCTCCGTGTCTTTGGGGCGCTGCTGATTGGTTTTTCATTTTGCCTGGCCGTGCCGATGGCCCTGTCCTGGGTGGTCGGCGATGGCGCGCATGCGGCCTTTGATACGGCCGTCATCGCCGCCCTGCTGTGCGGACTGGCGCTCTATCTCGGGCTATACCGCGAAAACCGTGAAATGAAGGTGCGCGACGGTTTCTTGCTCGTCGTACTGGTGTGGACGGTGCTGCCATTCTTCGCCTGCCTGCCCTTGTACCTGCATCTGGACATCTCCTTCACGGATGCCTATTTCGAGGCGACCTCGGGGCTCACCGCCACCGGTTCCACGGTGCTCAGCGGCATTGACCACCTCCCCCTGTCGCTCAATTTCTGGCGCACCTTCATGCACTGGATCGGCGGCATGGGTGTCGTCGTGCTGGCGGTGGCGATCCTGCCGCTCCTGGGTATCGGCGGTCGGCAGCTGTTCAAAACCGAAGTGCCCGGGCCGATGAAAGAGTCCAGCCTGACGCCGCGCATCGCCGAAACCGCCAAGGGATTATGGCGCGTCTATCTCATCCTCACCGCCGCCTGCGGCGTGACCCTGTGGTTGCTCGGCATGGGGCCGTGGGACGCGCTGATGCACGCTTTTTCCACGCTGGGTCTGGGCGGCTTTTCCACCAAGGACGCCAGCCTCGGCCATTTCGCCAGCCTCCAGATCGAAATCGCCGTGATGTTTTTTGCGCTGCTCTCCGGCCTCAACTACGCCACGCACTTCCTGGCGCTCAACGGGCGCTCGATCAAACCCTATCTGCGCGACCCCGAGGCGCCCTATTTTTTCGGCGTGCTGGCGCTGAGCATTCTGGCACTGTCCATTTATCTGTTTGCCCTGGATGTGTTCGGCAGCTTTGGCGAGGCGCTGCGCTATGTCGCCTTCCACTCGATCTCGCTGGCCACCTCGCTCGGGCTGGCCACCACCGACTACGGCCAGTGGCCGTTCTTCGCGCAGATCTGGATGCTGTTCCTGGGCAGCTTCATCGCCTGTTCCGGCTCGACCGGCGGCGGCATCAAGATGATCCGCGCGATGATTCTCTACAAGCAGGTCTATCGCGAACTCATCTGCGCCATGCATCCCAGCATCGTCCGGCCGGTGCGCATCAAGGGCAGCGTGATACCGCAACATGTGCTCTCGGGCGTGATGGCTTTCGGCTTCATCTACATGGTCAGCATCGTCACACTGACCCTGTTGATGTCATTCACCGGCCTGGACATCGTCACCGCATTTTCCGCGGTCGTCGCCACGCTGAACAACACCGGCCCCGGCCTCAATCTTGTCGGCCCGGCGACGACTTTCGCGATCCTCACCGATTTCCAGACCTGGATCTGCACCTTCGCCATGATTCTCGGCCGACTGGAAATCTTCACCTTGCTGGTCGTGCTGACGCCGGCTTTCTGGCGCAAATGAACCCGCCCGCCGCCATGATGCGGCTCTACCCGCTGCTGCGCGTCTTTGGCGTCTTGCTGATGGGGTTTGCGCTCACCCTGTTGGCGCCAATATTGCTATCCTGGGTTTGGCGGGATGGCGCCGCGACGGCCTTCGACGAAGCCTTTCTGCTGAGCTTTGGCGCCGGATTCATGCTTTGGTGGGTGGCCCGCCATGAAAAACACGAGCTCAAAGTGCGCGATGGTTTCCTCATGGTGGTGATGGTGTGGACCCTGTTACCCGCATTCGCCTGCCTGCCGCTGATCCTGCATCTGAATATCTCGTTCACCGACGCCTACTTCGAGGCCGTTTCCGGGCTGACCACCACCGGGGCGACGGTGCTCGCCAACCTCGACACGCTGCCGCCGTCGATCAACCTCTGGCGCGGCATGCTGGTCTGGCTGGGCGGCATGGGCCTGATCGTGCTGGCCGTGGCGGTGCTGCCGCTGCTCGGCATCGGCGGCCGACAAATGTTCAAGGCCGAAACGCCTGGACCGATGAAGGATTCCCAGCTCACGCCACGCATTACCCAAACCGCCAAGGGGCTGTGGGTGGTGTATGCCGCGATCACGCTGGCCTGCGCCGTAAGCTACCGGCTGGCCGGCATGGACTGGTTCGACGCGGTGGTGCACGCCTTCACTACCATGGGGCTGGGCGGCTTTTCCAGCCATGACGCGAGCTTCGGTCATTGGGATTCGCCGGCCATCGAAGCCGTGGCCATCGCCTTCATGCTCGTGGCCGGCATGAACTTCGCCACCCATTTCCTTGCCGTGCATGGCCGTTCGCTCAAACCCTATCGTCACGACCCGGAAGCCGGCTGGTTCCTGCTTGTCACCTTGGGTAGCGTACTCGGCATTGCGTCGTATCTTTGGCAGCTCGGCGTCTATCCGGAGTTCGCCACGGCGCTGCGCCATGCTGCCTTCAATGTGGTGTCGATCGCCACCACCACGGGGTACGCCAGCACCGACTACAACCTCTGGCCCATCTTCGCCCCGCTGTGGATGCTGCTGCTCAGCTGCTTCGCCACCAGCGCCGGCTCGACCGGCGGCGGCCTCAAGATGATCCGCGCGATAATCCTCTACAAGCAGGTCTATCGCGAACTGATCCGCGCCATGCACCCCAGCGCCATCTGGCCGGTGCGGATTGGCGGCAAGCCGGTGCCGGGCAACATCCTGTCGGCAGTCATGGCCTTTGGTTTCATCTACATGTGCAGCATTTCACTACTGACCCTGTTGATGACTTTTTCCGGGCTCGAAATCGTCAGCGCTTTTTCGGCGGTCGTCGCCAGCATCAACAACACCGGCCCCGGCCTCAACCAGGTCGGCCCGGCGACCACCTTCGCGGTGCTCACCGATTTCCAGACCTGGATCTGCACCTTCGCCATGCTGCTCGGCCGGCTGGAAATGTTCACCCTGCTCGTGGTGCTGACGCCGGCATTCTGGCGCATCTGACTTTCATGATGCGCAGGCTGCGCCCCCGATCATGAAAGACGCCCGCCCCCTTCGCCCCCCTCGCGAGGGGTTCTTTACTGCTCGCTTCACTCGAATATCACGGGGTGCATTATTTTTACCGAGGTGCGGATTGCGGCTTTCGCCGCGTGCCGCGTTTGCTTGGGACGGCCCGGCGCAAACGCTACGGCGCATGTG
>CAZOMI010000025.1:0-33839 GCA_964580925.1 uncultured Methyloversatilis sp. | reverse complement strand
GTTTCATAGCAGCCGCGCGACTTCATGCCGACATAGCGGTTCTCGACGAGGTCGAGACGGCCGATGCCATGCTTGCCGCCGATCTGGTTGAGCGTGGCCAGCAGTTCGTGCGCCTTCATTTTCTTGCCGTTGATCGCCACCAGGTCGCCATGGGCGAATTCAAGATCGAGATATTCCGGCCGGGCCGGCGCCTTTTCCGGGGCCACCGTCCAGCGCCACATGGATTCTTCGGCCTCGGCGGCCGGGTTTTCGAGGTGGCGCCCTTCAAAGGAAATGTGCAACAGGTTGGCGTCCATCGAATAGGGCGAACCGCCCTTCTTGTGCTTCATCTCGATGGGAATGCCATTTCGCTCCGCATAGGCCAGCAGTTTTTCCCGCGACAGCAGATCCCATTCGCGCCACGGCGCGATGACCTTCACGTTGGGCATCAAAGCATAGGCACCCAGCTCAAAGCGCACCTGATCATTGCCCTTGCCGGTGGCGCCATGCGAAATGGTGTCGGCACCGGTCTTCCTGGCGATTTCGACCAGACGCTTGGCGATCAGCGGCCGGGCGATCGAGGTGCCAAGCAGGTATTCGCCTTCATAGATCGTATTGCAGCGAAACATCGGAAAGACGAAGTCGCGCACAAACTCTTCGCGCAGATCGTCGATGAAAATATTCTTCGGCTTGATGCCAAGCTTGATCGCCTTGGCGCGTGCCGGTTCCAGTTCCTCGCCCTGGCCAAGGTCGGCGGTGAAGGTCACCACCTCGCACTGGTAGGTGTCCTGCAACCACTTGAGGATGACAGAGGTATCAAGGCCGCCGGAATAGGCCAGGACGACTTTTTTTGCTTCGTTCATGATCGCAGTTTCCCCAATAACAAAAATTCCAGTAACGCCTTCTGCGCGTGCAACCTGTTTTCGGCTTCCTCCCAGACCACGCTCTTCGGCCCGTCGATCACCTCGGCGGCAACTTCCTCGCCACGATGCGCCGGCAGGCAGTGCATGAACAAGGCTTCCGGCTTGGCGACCTTCATCATGTCCGCGTCGACCTGCCAGTCGGCAAAGGCTTTCATGCGCACCGCGTTCTCGGCCTCGAAACCCATCGAGGTCCACACGTCGGTGGTCACCAGATCGGCGTCGCGCGCGGCATCCATCGGGTCGGCGAACTCCTCGAAATGGTCGGTGCCATACAGGCCGGCGCGCTCGGGCTCGACTTCGTAACCGGGCGGCGTTGACACATGCACGTTGAAGTCGAGCACCTCGGCTGCTTGCAGCCAGGTATTGCACATGTTGTTCGAGTCGCCGATCCACGCCACGGTCTTGCCCTGGATCGAACCGTGATGCTCGACAAAGGTGTAGATGTCAGCCAGGATCTGGCAGGGGTGGTATTCGTTGGTCAGGCCGTTGATGACCGGCACGCGCGAATGGGCGGCGAAGCGTTCGATGATGTCCTGCTCGTAGGTGCGGATCATCACGATGTCGCTCATGCGCGAAATCACCTCGGCCGCATCCTCGACCGGTTCGCCGCGGCCGAGCTGGGAATCGCGGGTATTCAGGTAGATCGCGGCGCCGCCGAGCTGATGCATGCCCGCCTCGAAGGACAAGCGGGTTCGCGTGCTGGCTTTCTCGAAGATCATCACCAGGGTGCGATCGGTAAGTGGCCAATATTTCTGGTAGGCCTTGAATTGCTGCTTGATCTGGCGCGTGCGCTCGAAGAGGTAGTCAAACTCGGCGCGGCTGAAATCCTTGAATTGCAGGAAATGTCTCGGGGCGCTATTTATGAGATTCATGGGCAAACCTCAGCCAGCTACAAAGGCTTTCAGTACCGCTGCCAATTTATCGACAAGCTCGTCAGCCTCGGCATCGGTCATCACCAACGGCGGCAACAAGCGCACCACCTTGTCGGCGGTGACATTGATCAATATGCCAGCTTCCAGCCCGGCCGCCACCAATGCTGCGCAGGGACGATCCAGTTCGATGCCGAGCATCAGGCCACTGCCGCGGATTTCGACAATCGCCGGCAGATCGACAAGGCGCTCGCGCAAGCGTGCGATCATGCGCGCCCCGAGCACGGTTGCCCTGGCCAGCAACTGGTCATCCTCAAGCACTGCCAGCGTGGTCAGCGCGGCCGTACAGGCCAGCGGGTTGCCACCAAAGGTCGAACCATGGTTGCCCGGCTTGAATACATTGGCCGCCGGCCCCGCCGTGAGGCAGGCCCCGATAGGCACACCAGAACCCAAGCCCTTGGCCAAGGCCATCACGTCGGGCTTGATGCCGGCATGCTGATGGGCAAACCACGTGCCGGTACGGCCGATGCCGCATTGCACTTCATCGACCATCAGCAACCAGCCGCGTTCGGTGCAGATGCAACGCAGGCCGCGCAAGAAATCATCGTCGGCAATACGAATTCCGCCCTCGCCCTGCACCGGTTCGAACAGGACGGCGACGACATTCGAATTATTCGCTGCAACTTGTTCGATCGCCGCCAGGTCGGCAAAGGGCACGCGCACAAAGCCCGGCACCAGCGGCTCGAAACCCGCCTGCACCTTGCGGTTACCCGTCGCCGACAGGGTCGCCAGGGTGCGGCCATGGAAAGCCTGCTCCATCACGACAATGGCGGGATGGTCGATGTTCTTCTGGTGGCCGAACAGGCGCGCGAGCTTGATCGCCGCCTCGTTGGCCTCGCAACCGGAGTTGCAGAAGAACACTTCATCCATGCCGGACAACGCTGCGAGGCGATCGGCCAATACTTCCTGCTCCTTGATGCGATAGACATTGGAGACATGGATCAGTTTGGTGACTTGCTGGGTCAGGGCCGCAATCAGGCGCGGGTGATTGTGGCCGAGCGTATTCACGGCGATGCCGGCCAGTCCGTCAAGGTAGCGACGGCCCTGCTCGTCAAACAGTTGGCTGCCGGTGCCGTGCGTAAACGCCACGTCCTGCCGGGCATAGTTGTTCATCAGGTGCGACATGCTTCACTCCGCGAAAAAAACGTCCGCAACATACGGTGATTCATGGTCAGAAAAAAAGACGGCGGCCTCACAAAGTGGCCGCCGTAATTTCTGCGGGAAGCCATAATAAGTGAAAAATCAAGGCCTGTACAGACTCAGAACCGCACGCAACCAAGCGCCAACCCCACGATACGCCAATCCGGAATAGAATTATAACCTAAGTATTGTATTTGCATATAAACACGGATTATCCGATGCATGAAATGTCGCTCGTCGAGGGCGTTCGCCAGTTGATTGAAGAGGCCGCATTGCGCGATGGTTTCACTCGCGTACACAGTGTGCGGGTGGAGATCGGCCAGCTTTCCGGGGTGGAGCGATCGGCCTTCGAATTCTGCTTCGACCTGGCGATGCAGGACAGTCTGGCTAAAGGCGCACGGCTCGACATCGTCGCCACCCCGGGGCTCGGGCGCTGCCAGCAATGCGGGCAGGAAAGCGCACTGGCCGCCGTGTACGACCCGTGCGAACTCTGCGGCGCCTATCCTGTCGAAGTCACCGGTGGCACCGCAATGCGCGTCATCGACCTTGAAGTGGAGTAATTCTTATGTGTACGACCTGCGGTTGCGGTGAAGGCGAAACGAGGGTGGCGGGCGCGCCGTTGCATGACCATGACCACGGCGACATGCATACCCACGCCGATGGCACCACGCACAGCCATCCCCACAGTCATGCCTATACCCCCGGTGCCGGCCGCCGCGTCAAGCTCGAACAGGACATTCTGGCCAAGAACAACAGCTATGCTGACAAGAATCGCGCCTGGCTGGCAGAACGCGGCATTTTTGCGCTGAACCTGGTTTCCAGTCCCGGCTCCGGCAAAACCACGCTGCTGGTGAAAACCATCGAAGCCCTTCATGCCGCGGGCAGCGATCTCGCCGTTGCGGTGATCGAAGGGGACCAGCAAACCAGCAACGATGCCGAGCGCATCCATGCCGCAGGCGCCCCGGCAGTCCAGATCAACACCGGCAAAGGTTGCCATCTTGACGCCCACATGGTCGGCCACGCCCTGGAGAAATTGCCACTCGCTGGCAACAGCGTGCTGATGATCGAAAACGTCGGCAACCTGGTGTGTCCCGCCGCCTTCGACCTTGGCGAAGCGGGCAAGGTGGTGATTCTCTCGGTGACCGAGGGCGAAGACAAGCCGCTCAAGTATCCGGACATGTTCCGCGCCGCACGACTGATGCTGCTCAACAAGTGCGATCTATTGCCCTACCTGCAATTCGACACCGAACTGGCCATCGCCAACGCCCGACGGGTCAATCCGCACATCGAAGTACTGCAGGTGTCAGCCACCAGCGGTGCCGGCATGACGGACTGGCTGGCCTGGATCAGGCAGGGTGTCCTGGCAGCGCAAGTGCGTGACTGAAGCAGCACACATTCGCGTCACCGGGGTCGTCCAGGGCGTCGGCTTTCGGCCCTTCGTCTGGCGCCTGGCAAGAGAACTCAACATCGTCGGCTGGGTGCGCAATGACGCGCAGGGCGTTGACCTGCACGCCGAGGGTAATACCCGGGCACTGGCAGAACTGCTGCGCCGCCTGCAGGGGGACGCGCCGCCGCTGGCGCGCGTCGACACGGTCACGGCACAAACGGCCCAACCGACAGGCTACCGCGACTTCACCATCACCCCGAGTGGCGGAGGCCAGTTGGCAACGTCCATCGGTCACGATACCGCCCCCTGCGCCGCCTGCCTTGCCGAGCTGTTCGATCCGCAAAGTCGGCGCTGGCGCCACGGCTTCATCACCTGCACGCACTGCGGCCCGCGTTTCACGGTGACATACCGGCTCCCCTATGACCGTGCCCAGACCAGTCTCGCGCCATTTTCGCTGTGCCCGGACTGTCAACGCGAATACAACGACCCCGCCGACCGGCGTTTTCATGCCGAAACCACCTGCTGCCCAGCGTGTGGACCCCGCCTGACATTGCTCGACGCAACTGGCAGTGCCCTGCCTGGCGATCCAGTTGCCACAGCCTTGGCGTTGCTGCAGGCAGGCAAGATTGTCGCCATCAAGGGGCTGGGGGGGTTCCATCTGGCCTGCGATGCAACAAATGCCGCTGCTGTCGCCCGCTTGCGGACACGCAAGCAACGTGAGGAAAAACCGTTTGCCGTGATGGTGGCCAGCGCAAACGTCGTAGTACCAGTCCCGAAAAGGGGATTCCCTTCGGTCACGCCGACTTTTGCAGCATTGGGCAATGCAGACAGGTCATGGCTGGAAAGTGCGGAACGCCCGATTGTGCTGGTGCCGAAGCTGCCCGCCACCGATGCACAGTTACCCGGCATTGCGCCCGGCCTTGCCGAATTGGGGCTGATGCTGCCGGCCACGCCCATTCAGTACCTGTTGTTTCACGAAGCCGCCGGTCGCCCGGCGAGCACGGCATGGCTCAACCAGCCCCCCCCGCTGGCGCTGGTGATGACCAGCGCCAATCCGCATGGCGAACCGCTGGTCATCGACAACGCCGAGGCCCTGACCCGCCTCGCCGGAATTACCGATGCCTACCTGCTGCACGACCGCACCATCGCCGTGCGTTGCGATGACAGCGTGCGCCGCGGCAGCGGCCTGGTGCGCCGGGCACGCGGCTATGCCCCGCGCGCCATCAAGTTACCCCAAGCCGGCCCGTCCGTCCTGGCAGTCGGCGGCTGGTTCAAGAACACGATTTGCCTTACGCGCAGCAACGAGGCCTTTGTGTCACAGCATGTCGGCGACCTCGACAATGCGGCAACCTGCCACTTTTTCGAGGAAACCATCACCCACCAACTGCACATTCTGGAAATCGAACCAGTGGTCGTGGCGCATGACCTGCATCCGGATTTTCATTCGACCCGCTTTGCCGCACGCTATGCAGCCGAGCATGGCATCCCAACCATTGGCGTACAACATCACCACGCACATATCGCGGCGGTATGTGCCGAGCATGGCATCGTGGAACCTGTGCTCGGGCTGGCACTTGACGGGGTCGGCCTGGGCAGTGACGGCAGCGCCTGGGGTGGTGAATTGCTGCTCATCGACGGGACGCACTGCGAGCGGCTCGGGCACTTCATGCCACTGTGCCTGCCCGGCGGCGACGTGGCAGCACGCGAGCCCTGGCGCATGGCTGCCGCCGCCCTGCATCTGCTCGGGCAGGTTGAAACAATTCCTGCGCGCTTTGCCAACGAACCGGCTGCCGCTACCGTGACACAGATGTTGCAGCGAACCATCAACTGCCCGACCACCTCCAGTGCCGGTCGCTATTTCGACGCAGCGGCCGGACTGCTGGACCTGCGGCGGCGCAGCACCTTCGAGGGTCAGGCCGCTATGCTGCTGGAAGGCCTGGCGACACGCCATGGGGCAGTGACACCACTGGCGGAAGGCTGGCGGATTGCGGCGGATGGTACGCTTGACCTGCGCCCATTGATGCAAACTCTGGCCACAGCACCACCACAAGCATCAGGATTGATGGCAGCGCGTTTCCACGCAACGCTAGCCGCTGCGCTGCTTGACTGGGTTGTCCAGGCGGGACGGCGCACGCGCCTGCAGACTGTGGTTGCCGCCGGCGGCTGTTTTCTGAATCGCTTGTTGTCTTCCGCCCTGCGCAGTACCCTGCCATCTCGCGGCATACGTTTTGTCGAGGCCCGTAACTTGCCCCCCAATGACGGCGGCTTATCGCTGGGTCAGGCTTGGGTCGCTTTGCACCAACTGGAGAAATAAGATGTGCCTAGC
Organism: uncultured Methyloversatilis sp.; assembly: GCA_964580925.1. Taxonomy (GTDB): domain Bacteria; phylum Pseudomonadota; class Gammaproteobacteria; order Burkholderiales; family Rhodocyclaceae; genus Sulfuricystis. Next base: position 27,155 of record CAZOMI010000025.1, on the reverse strand, counting down.
CATTCCCGCCCAGGTAGTTGAACTGCCCTCCGTAGACACCGCCATCGTCGATCTGAGTGGCGTGCGCAAGGAAATCTCGCTTGCGCTGGTCGACGGCGTGAACGTGGGCGACTACGTCATCGTCCATGTCGGCTTCGCCCTCAGCAAGCTGGATACCGATGAGGCAGAAAAAACTCTCGCGTTGTTTGCAGAAATGAGCGCCGAAATGAGCGTCGCCACAGACATTCCAGCTGGTTTGAGCAGTCGCTAGCCAGCTTATCCCTGCTCAAACCACGCGAGCCGGTCTTTCAGCCTGACAACTTCGCCAACGATGATCAATGTTGGCGCCTTGAGTTGCGCCGCTTCGGCGAGTAGAGGCAGGGTCGCCAGCGTTCCCGTGACGGTGCGTTGATCAGGCGTCGTGCCTTGCTGCACGATGGCGGCAGGCCAGTCCTGCGGCAGGCCGTGGGCAATGAGTTGAGCGCACAAATGTGGCAAACCATGCAGCCCCATGTAGATAATGACCGTCTGGCGGCGGCGTGCCAGCCCCGGCCAGTCGAGGTTCATGCTGCCGTCTTTGAGGTGCCCGGTGACGAAGACGCAGGCCTGCGCGTAATTACGATGGGTCAGCGGAATGCCGGCATAAGCAGCCACTCCTGCAGCCGCGGTGATGCCGGGAACCACCTCGAAGGGGATGCCGTTTTCCTTGAGGGTTTCGACTTCTTCGCCACCGCGGCCAAAAGTATAGGGATCGCCGCCTTTCAGGCGCACCACCCGCTTGTTTTGCCTGGCCAGTTTGACCAGTAGCAGATTGAGGTCATCCTGTGGCACAGCGTGGTTGCCACGCTCCTTGCCGGCATACATGCGTTCAGCTAGAGGATTTACCAAGTCAAGAATCGGTTGCGAAACGAGGTTGTCGTATACCAGTACCTCCGCTTCACCAATAATCCGTAGTGCGCGCAAGGTCAGCAGTTCGGGATCGCCTGGTCCCGCACCGACCAGATAAACCGTGCCCGGAGCGGTCGGACCACGACTCGGGAAATCATGGAGAAAAATCGTCATGTTAGCCGCATCCTCCACCACCACTGCCACAGGAACCACAACCATTGCTGCGACTGGCGCAACTCCCGCCCGCCGGCGGTGCCTCATTGGGGTTGATGAAAATGAACTGGAACTCCCCTGGATGGAACTCGACGAAATCCAGCGTCGTGTCCTTCAGCAATTCCTGGCTGGGCGGTGATATCAGCAGCGTAACGCCGGCGACCTCGATCACCGCATCACTTTCACGCTCTTCATCAAACCCCATGCCATAGACGATTTCGCCACCTTCGATTTTGGCGGCGATGCGCAGGCAAGGGTTTTCCTGGGGATCGTCCATTTCTGCAGCGGCATGGATGATCTGCTCGGCAGCACTAGAAGTCAGATTGAACATGATACGGTCCTTCATGAAGATGATTGGGCCCGGCAGGCGCGGGCAAATTGCACGAAACGCGCCGGCCAGTCGCATCCGGCTGTGGCACGCAGATGAGCGTAAGAAGCAAGCAGGTTGTGCAACACGATGCCGTCGTGCTTGCCATCGACGCCATGGCCGCGCTTCACGGCGTATGCGTACGTGGTGTTATCCGGCAAACCTTCAAGGTTGGAATAGTGAAATTCATGTGCATGCACTTGCGGTGGCGCAGCAGGATCATTGGCTTGCCGTTCCGTATGCCAAGGATGGCCGCTCACGGGTTGAAGGATCACGTAACCTCGACCGACGGGTTTCCTGTGCATCGTCACAATTCCGTCAATGACTCCGACCATTGGCTGAGTATTGCCTTGCCAGGAGATGCTGTTGGCCAGATACATCAGTCCGCCGCACTCGGCATAGGTCGGCAAGCCTCTTTCAATGGCCGCGCGTATGTCGGTACGCATTTCAGTGTTGGCTGAGAGTTCATCGAGAAAAGACTCCGGGAAGCCACCGCCAATGAACAGGGCATCGCAAGGAGGCAGGCATTTATCCTTGAGCGCATTGAACGGCACAAGCTCCGCTCCGGCCGCGTTTAGCGCCTCTAGATCATCGGTGTAATAAAAGCCAAAGGCAGCATCCTGGGCAATGGCAATGCGCAGCGGAGGTGCGCTGGAGGCCGGTACGGCTGGGGGTTCGGGCAGATTGACTGCCGTAGCGGTAATCGCCAACAACCGGTCCAGGTCGACCTGGCTGGCAACCCGCTCGGCGATGCTTGCAATCAGCTGTTCCGCCCCGGCAGCCTCGTTCGCCGGCATCAGGCCAAGATGGCGTTCGACCAATGCGAGTTGGGGGTCCTCGTGAACGGCACCAAGCACCTCGACATCCGTATAGTGTTCGATGATGCTGCGGAGCTTTGCTTCGTGGCGCTGCCCACCCAAGCGGTTCAGGATGACCCCCGCAATGCGGATATTCGGATCGAACGCCTGGTATCCAAGGATAAGCGGGGCAATGCCGCGCGTCATGCCGCGCGTGTCAAGCACCAGAATTACCGGCAAATCGAGCAAGCGCGCCAATGCCGCATTGCTGTTGCTGCCATCCAGAGCCAGTCCGTCATAGAGCCCCATGTTGCCCTCGACCAGGCAGACATCGGCATCACGGCCATGAGCGAACTGTGCACGCACTTCGTCGTGTGGCGAAAGAAAGAAATCGAGGTTGCGGCAGCCCCGCTTTGCCGCGAGTCCCAACCAGAGGGGATCAATATAATCCGGCCCTTTTTTGAAGGGCTGCACAATCAGACCGCGACGCTGCAACGCAGCTGTCAGACCAATACTGAGTGTGGTCTTACCTGAGGATTTGTGCGCGGCGGAAACGAGAAAGCGATGCATGTAAAACGCTGCGAACGCTTTGGCGCTCCGCCGATAATAAGGTCAATCGTGCAGGTACCCGGCCGACTTCAGCTTGGCAACGTCGTCCTGCGGCATGAACCTGAGCACGCGTACGCCCACCAGTGTCATGGTGAAAGCGATGGCGAAGCCACCCACCGACAGGAGAATTTCCGGCAGACTCGGCGTGTAGCTGTCGACCTTGCCGTCAAAGAAACTGCTGGTAGCCTGCATCCCGGGGAACATGTCCATCGGATAGGCTTGGCCGCCAATGATGAAGACGTAGAGCAGGCAAAGTCCGCCGGCGACCGTCAGATAGGAGGCGGCAGTCACGGCACCCTTGTTCGCGCTGAAGCCAGGGGCATACAGCAGGAGCAGCGGCACGACCGAGCCGAGCAGGACGAAACCACCCCAGAACAGCAGCGGGAAAACTCCGCCACTAACCAGAATGAAATGAGTGAACTCAATCTGCTTGGCGTAGTAGGCGTTGGTTAGGTGATAAACCGCGACAAAATACAACACCGCGCCAATGAACACACCGAGCAGATTCTTCATCCGGGCGCGCAGCTGCGGATGCAGCTCCATTTTGCTCTTGGCATACATGATTTCCTGCACGATCAGGAAAATCGCCAGGCCCCAGGCGAAGGACAGGATGATGAACATCGGCGCCAGGATTGCCGACTGATAGGCCTCCCTGGCAACGACGAAACCGAAAATAGAACCAGTGCCGGTGGTCATCACCAGCCGCCAGATAAATGCTGCCGTGCCGACAGTCTTTGAATACTGGTTTTTGCTGCGATCCATCAGGGTCCAGACGTACAAACCGACCAGGCCGAAGAACACCGGATACAGAATCATGTTCCAGCCAAACACCGATGTCAGATTAACGTGGGTTGCCGCGATCAGCACGCGATCCGCGCGTCCAAGATCGAGCATGATAATGGCCAGACCGGCCGCCAGGAGAACAATGGCCAGCAGACCCGAGAGGGGGGCGCGCGGCTTGTAGGCCTTCTTGCCAAACACCGAGCCAATCGAGGCAACGTTGAGCACTCCCGAGGCGGCGACAATCAGGAAAATGCCGAAGACATGCGGGAGACCCCAGAATATCTGATTGTTCATGCCACTCACCTGGTGGCCCATGCTTCCCATGTAAGAAGCAGCGGCAACGCCGATGGCACTGAGCAAGCCACCGATTGCCAACGCCGGATAAAAGCCGCTATGTTTTGTTTGGTCCAGTTGCTGGGTCGTCATGGCCGTCAGATTCCTTGGTAACGCACGCCGACATTCAGCTTGAGGTCAGCGCGCACCTGGGTGGTTTTAACCTGCGCAACCCGTTGCGCGATTGCGCTGTTCGGGTCATTCAGGTCTCCAAAAAGCATGGCGTTATGCTCGGCATTGGCACAGGCCTCGACACAAGCCGGGATCTGGCCCTTATCCACTCGGTGCACGCAGAAGGTGCATGACTCGACACAACCCTGACCACGTGGCACTTCCGGATTTTGTTCGGTCAGCGTCAGGTGCACAAAGGATCTTGCCTTGTAAGGGCAAGCCAGCATGCAGTAACGACAGCCGATACAGGTATGGCGATCAACCAGGACAATACCATCGGCACGCTTCATCGAGGCGTGCGTCGGGCAGACATCGACGCAGGGCGGATGCTCGCAGTGCTGGCACATCATCGGCAAGGAGTGCATCAGGCCGTTCTTGGGATTCTTGAGGTCGATCTTGCGTATCCACTGTGAAGCTTGGCGCGGATCCTTGACTGTTTCGCTGATGCCATTCTCGGTATTGCATGCCTTGACACAGGCATCGCAGCCACTGGCACATTTGGTCGTATCGATCAACATGCCCCAGCGCACTTTGCTTGATGCGCCACTGCTGGGAGAGCCGGCTTGCGAAACCTCGATCAGGTGCAAACCCGGCGCTATTGCAGCAACGCCCAAACCGGCAGCACCGACAGCGGCAGCGCCTAAAAAGCCACGGCGGGATTTATCGTTTGGTTCAGTCATTGTTTTGCTCCAGCGGACCCGGCGGCGGCTGCGGCCTGATGACTTGCCTTGGGTTGGTGGCACTGCCAGCAGTCAACTTTGACGGCGGTAAAGGCATGGCAACTTTCGCAGAAGCCATCCTTGCCGAGCACCGATCCCGTCGTCTTGCTGGCATGACAGTTGACACAGCCAATGAGACTCGCCTTTTCACCGCGAATACCCTGACGCAGGGAACGGTCGCGTTGGTGGCTGAGCATGTTCATGTGATTTATGCGCATTTCCTCGGTCGCGGCAATACACTGACCAGAACCTTCAACCTTTACCATCGGCTTGGGTACGCCAACGGCGTCTGCCGCAAATGACGTGACCGCTCCCATTATCAGAAATACCATCAACGCAAGCAGTCGCACCATCAGTCTCCTGTCCCCTCGATTCACTAGATTCACTCGTGACCCAGAAACCTTGTCACTCGCCCAGACCCATCTGGATGTAGCCGGTCGGGCAAACATCGCGGCAGATATGGCAACCGATACATTTGTCGTAGTCGGTTGTCACATAACGACCCGTGGTTGCCTCGGTTTTTTTGACGCGGCTGACGGCAGTCTGCGGGCAATACACCACACAGTTATCGCACTCGAAGCACAGGCCACAACTCATGCAGCGTTTGGCTTCGGCGACAACCTGCTTGTCGTCGAGCGGATCAAGTCGCTCAATAAAGTTGCCCAGCGCCGTTTCCTTGTTGAGGTGCGTGATGTGGCGCATGTTGCGCGGGGTATATTGGAAGTGCCCGAGGAACAGTTCCTTATGGGTAATCACATAACGGTCCGAGCGGTTGTCGTAGTTATGCACAGCACCCTTGGAGTCACTCGTACCGCGCAACGGTTCCTTGATTTCCTCGACGGCAATGCCTTTCTCGACATACTTGCGCATCAGGTCGAACACATGCACGTCAATCTTCGGACGACGGACTGATTCGGCACCACTCATCAGGAACTGGTCAATGCCATCGGCGGCAATGGCGCCATGTCCGATGGCGGTAGTCAGCAGATGCGGGCGCAGTACGTCACCACCGGCATATACGCCAGGCTTGCCCTGCACCTGATAGCTACGGTCGGCATTAACACCACCTTTGCCGTTGCTGAACACTTCAAGGCCGGTCAGGTCGAGCGTCTGGCCGATGGCAGATACGATCAGATCGGCGGGCAGGTCCTTTTCCGTGCCTTCGAGCTTCTTGATCTCGAGATTGGCACCAACCATTTTGGCTTCGCATTGGCATACGCGCAGTGCCGTAGCGCGACCATCCACACCTTTCACCACGGCAAGCGGCATCCAGCCTCCCATGATGTCGATGCCTTCAGACTGGGCGTGTTCGAGTTCGCCCTTGCTGGCCAGCATCTTGTCGATCGGGAAAACCGAGGTCAGGACCACATCGGCACCCTTGCGCATAGAAATATCGGCAACGTCCTGTGCCAATTGGCCGGCGATGGCTGCTTCGAAATCAGTCGGTTTGGCGTTTTCGATATGACCAAGTCGACGCGCGACAGTCGCCACGTCCATCGACGTATCGCCACCGCCGACAACAACGACATTGCGCCCCACAGCCTGCAGGCGCCCATCGTTATATGCCTTGAGGAATGCCGTCGCGGTTACGACGTTAGGGGTATTCTCCGCGCCTGTGGCAGGGAGAGCACGGCCACCCTGAGCGCCCAAGCCAAGGAATACCGCATCGAAGTCCTTGTTAACCTGCTCCATGCTGATGTCGACACCAACCTTGGTCTTCAACTTGACCTCGACACCCAAATTGATGATGCGCTGAATCTCTGCATCAAGAACATTGCGTGGCGTACGATAGCCGGGAATGCCATAACGCATCATGCCACCAAGATGTTCATGGTCGTCAAAGATCGTGACGCTATGTCCCTTGAGGGCCAGTTGATACGCTACCGACAGACCGGCGGGGCCACCACCAAGTACCGCAACCTTCTTGCCAGTAAGCTTGGCAGGTTTGATGAATTGCAGGTTATTCTTGATTGCGTACTCGCCGAGAAAATGCTCGACGGAGTTGATGCCAACGTGATCTTCAACCATGTTGCGGTTACAACCGGTTTCGCAGGGTGCCGGGCATACACGGCCCATGACGGCGGGAAGCGGATTGGCCTCGGTTAGGCGACGCCAGGCATACTCTTCCATCGGCATGACCGGCTTGCCATCGGCGCCAAGCGGCGGTTTCTCGACACCGCGCACGATATTCAGATAGCCGCGGATATCCTCGCCAGACGGGCAGGAGCCCTGGCAAGGGGGCGTGGACTGCACGTAGGTAGGACATTTGTAAGACCAGCTGGCCTGAAATATCTTGTCCTGCAAGCGCTTGTATTCGGTCGAGTCACCTTCCTTGTATTTGCGGAAGGTCAACTTTTCGGTTTGGATTTCAGTAGTCGCTGACATTATCGTCTCCGTAGTAATTGTTGTATGAATATGTTCGCGTTTTACTGCTCATCGCCCAGGCGAATGGCAGTACTGACCAACTGATGAACACCACCCACCAGCCGCATATCAAAATTGTAGTAAGGCAGCACCTTGGTGAATTGCGCCTTGCAGATGGCACAGATTGCCGCCATGAAATTGACGCCATGCGAATCGACCACCTGCTGCAATGCCTCCATCCGCGGGAGGGCGCCCTTGACACGCAGTTCGATCAGGTCATCGGTAAGCACACCGCCACCACCACCGCAGCAGAAGGTGCTCTCGCATATCGTATCGGGAGCCATCTCGACATACTTGTTGGCCACCGCCTTGATGACATTGCGCGGGATTTCGAATTGCCCGCCGGGATAGTTGCCCATGCGCGAGGCGCGCGCGACGTTGCAGGAGTCATGGAAGGTAATGATGCGATGATCATTGGCTTCCTTGTCAAACTTCAGGCGCCCCTGCTGGATCAGGTCCCAAGTAAATTCGCAGATATGCGAAGGCTGCATATGACGCGGGTCGAGCTGATTCTGCAGTTCGATGGCGAACGGATCCTTGGCGCCAGCGCCCAGGCCGGAAAGCGTATTCCAGAAAGCGTAGGCCACGCGCCAAGCATGGCCGCATTCGCCAACGACGATACGCTTGACGCCGAGTTCCAGCGCAGCTTTTCGTACGCGCAGGGCAACCTCGCGCATATGCTCGTAACTTCCGTTGAAGAGGCCAAAGTTACCCGCTTCAGAAGCGTAGGAAGACAGCGTCCAGGAAATCCCGGCGGCGTGAAAGACCTTGCCGTAGCCAATCAGACTCTCGATGTGCGGCTCGGCGAAGAAATCTGCGGAAGGCGTGACCAGCAGGACTTCAGCACCCTTGACGTTGAGCGGATACTTGACATCGACACCCGTATCATCCTTGACATCCTCTTCAAGGCCTTCCAGGGTATTTTCAAGCGCCGGACCGGGCAGGCCGAGGTTGTTACCGATCTTGTTGAGCTTGAGAATGATTTCGTTGCAATATTTTTGCCCATAGCCGACTGAATCCATGATGTGGCGGGCCGCCATGGTGACTTCGGCGGTGTCAATGCCATACGGGCAAAACACGGAGCAACGACGGCATTCCGAGCATTGCCAGAAATAGGAGAACCACTCGTCAAGGACTTGCTTGGTCAGATCGCGGGCGCCAACGAGGCTCGGAAACAACTTTCCTGGCAAGGTGAAATAGCGCCGATAAACGCTTCTCATCAGGTCCTGGCGCGCCACTGGCATGTTCTTGGGGTCGCCCGTGCTGATGAAATAATGGCACTTGTCGGTACAAGCGCCACAATGCACGCAGGAATCCATGAAGACCTTGAGCGAGCGGTATTTCCCCAGCAACTCGCCAAACTTCTCGATGGCCTTTTCTTCCCAGTTATCGACAAGCTGACCAGGGAAACCCATTTCCTGCTGGATCTTCTCATTGGCGACATATGGCCTGGAGTGAGCCATAGCGCCCGGAACGAGGGCGGGGATAGTGGGATATTCGCGGTACTCAGGAATCTTGAATGCTTGATCAGCCATGTCAGTTCTTCTCGATCTGGGCGGCCCACGGTGCCAGGTGGCGAACTTCGCGGGGATTGTCTGTCTGGTTGCGGGTCGGGCTGAAAAAGACACCCGGGGCATGCAGCAACTTGCTGAAGGGGAAGATGATCATCAGCAGGGCAACAAGGAGCAAATGGACATAGAGGCCGATGTGCGATGGCAGCGGTTGGATGTCGAACATCATGAGACCGAGGAAGAAAACTTTGACTGCGGTGATATCGGTATGCATCAGAAATTTGATGCCCAGCCCGGACAGGGCAATCAGCAGTAGCAGGACCAGCATCAAATGATCCGAGGGGGTCGAAATGTAGCGAATACGCTCAACCAGAAAACGGCGCCCCCACAAGCCGGCCAGTCCGGCTGCCATGGCGAATCCGGCATACAAGCCAAAGGGTTGGAGAACGGCGACCCAGCCCCAGACCGGCTCGGTAAAATAGCGCAGATGACGAATCAGCACGAGGAAGAGCGCCATGTGGAACAGCCAGCCAAACAGCCAGATCCACAAGTTACCTTTGAACAAGCTCTCGAAAAACACCACTTCCCTGGCCATGCGGAAAACAACGCCACTCTTGGTGGTCGGTGCCGGCGTCGTTGGAATTGACAGGGGCGCGGGAGTGCGCGCGTAGTCGTAGATCTTGTAGGCTACACCTGCGACGAAAATCGCGAAGGCGAGATAGAACAGGATCGCGAAGAACATTGTCATTGGTAGTGCACCACGGCGAATTTAGCGATCGAACCCGTGACAGAACCCGGCACACCTCAACTAAAGAAATTGCTCAATAGCCTTGGTGCCGTGTCACGTCATGAAAACACAGCGGGAACCGCGCACTCGCTGTCCCGCTGACCACAGGAAAGCGGTTATACGCAACCAGTAGGTTTGGGCAGGCCGGCAATCTTGCACGCCTGCTTGGCTGGGCCATAGGGGAACAGCTCGTACAGGTACTGACTGTTGCCTTTGTCAGCGCCGAGCTTCTTGCCGATTGCCTTGGTCAGTACACGCACTGCGGGGGCAATCTGGAACTCCGTATAGTAGTCGCGCAGGAAATTGATAACTTCCCAGTGGGCTTCGGTCAAATTGATGCTTTCCTGCTGGGCGAGGAATTTGCCCACTTCTTCATTCCAGTCGACGAGGTTGACCAGATAGCCTTCTTCATCGGTTTCGTAGGACTTGCCATTAACTTCGAGTGCCATATTTATCTCCTTGAGTAATCTTTATTTCTGTTAAAGCCACGTTTGACTGGTCTTGTTTTCAGCAACGAGATCAACGAAACCAGCATAGTCGATCTGCGTCACGCCATCTATGACACGTTCGGCAAAACCGCGCGCTTCGATGTCGGGGGTCAGGGCAAAAATCTTGAACTTGCCCAATGCAGTCTTGAGCTTGGCTTCGACTGCGCCGCCCTTGACTGCTGCATAGACGCCATCCTCGATCAGCAGGATAGTGCCTTCGCCTGTTTTCAGTACCGAATCGAACGCCGGGCGATCGTACGGAGACTTGTTGATGATATGCAACATGTTTTATTCCTCAGAACGCCAGAACGATGTCCTGCTCTTCCATCCGCTTGCCGATTTCGGCACGGGAGAGCACTTCAACGGGGATGGTAAGATCATCTGCGGTGAGACCACGTTCCGACAATGATTCCTGGTCGACGTAGATTTTCGTTACATCGTAGTCCTCAAGCGCTCTGAAGGTCTTTTCGAAAGCCTTGATTTCGATGCTCTTGGTCTGGTGTCCCTTCTTCAACTGATAGACTCCGTCATCAAGGAAAGCCATCGCAACATCCTGCTCAAAGGCAGCGGCAATCAGTACAACCTCAAGCGCTTCCCATCCGTAGATGGTGCCGTAGGGCGCCTTGCGGTTGACGATCATGAATTGCTTAGTTGTCATGGTATCGTCTCCCTTAATCGCCGAACACAACCAGACGGTCAGCCTGAATGCCAGCTTCGATCAACTGGCCCAGGCCAGAGATGCGAAAAGGTTCAGCCAGATTGGTTGCATCCTTGCCATTGCGCTTCATTTCACCATCATCGACAATACCGCGTCGTTGCGCCGCAGCTACGCAAACCACCATGTCGAGATTATTTTCTTCTGCCAGTTTCGTCCAGCGCTTGACGATGTTGCGGTCATCCTGCGGCGGAGTTGTAAGACGCGTGGCGTTATATACGCCGTCATGATAGAAGAATACGCGGAATATCTCGTGGCCCTTTGCCAACACCGCCTGCGCAAACAGGAAGGCGGTGTCGGAGGCCTGGTGCGTATATGGTCCTTCACTGACCAAAATAGCAAACTTCATCGCGGCTTAATCCTCAGAAACGGACATGTGTCGAAGCGTTGAGGTTTGCACGCCCGCCTCGCCAGTCGTCGATCATGTACTTGGTGAAGGGCAAACCGGTCTTCTCGAAGAAACGCGGCCAGCCGATACGATCAATCCAGTCAGCCATGCGCTCCCACGGACGGGCATCCGCCTTGTAGGTCATCAGGATGTTCTTGACGATTGCATTCACTTCAGGCCAGCGTGGAGCATTGTTAGGCAGGCCGGCGGCAACCAGCTTGTGGAAGGTCGGCTTGGAACGGGCATTTGAGTTTTTGCCACCAACCCAGATTGCCAGTTTGGAGTGCTCCGGATCGTTGATCTGCATGGGCGGGCAAGGTGGATAACAGGCACCGCAGCAAATGCACTTCTTCTCATCGACTTCGAGCGAAGGCCTGCCATTCACCAACGCCGGGCGGATGGCCGCAACCGGACAGCGGGCAACTACTGTGGGGCGCTCGCAAACGTTGGCGACCTGCTCATGGTTGATTTTTGGGGGCTTGGTGTGCTGAATGATGACAGCGATGTCAGCTTGGCCACCACAGTTGATCTCGCAGCAGGAAGTGGAGAGGCGAACCCGGTTGGGCATTTCCTCGCTCTTGAATTCCTCGTAGAGTTCATCCATCATCGACTTGACCACGCCGGAAGCATCGGTACCCGGAATGTCGCAGTGCAACCATCCCTGAGTATGGGACACCATCGACACCGAGTTGCCGGTGCCTCCGACGGGGAAGCCGTTTTTCTCCAGTTCCGCAATCAGCGGTGCGACCTGAGTTTCGGACGACACAGCAAACTCAATGTTTGAGCGAATTGTGAAACGAACAAAACCCTCGGCGAACTTGTCGGCGATATCGCACAGCTTGCGGATGGTGTAGTGGTCCATCTGCCGCTGGGTGCCGGCACGCACCGTCCACACCTGATCACCCGTATGGGAGACATGATGCAGGACGCCGGGCCGCGGGCGGTCGTGACACTTCCAGTTGCCATAGTTGGCAACGAACTTCGGGTGCAAGAACTTCTTATTGTCGAGGAAACCCTCGACAGGCTTGCGCGCTTGAGCTTGAGTCATTTGTGATCGTCTCCGTCTCTATTTCGCTTGTTGTAGTAATGTGGTCAGGCGGCCGCTTTGCTGGCCTTCATGCGCGCCACTTCCTGGTCCCAGTCACCAGTATTGACGTAGGGATTCGAACGCGGGCTCGACACCATGTTGGCATCGACTTCAAGTCCGACACCTTCAAGGAAGTTGGCCAATCCGATGCGCTCGATCATTTCCCCAGTACGCTCGTGTTCCAGGGCGTTCTCGGCAAAGAAGTCAATGACGTTCTGACCTAGTTCAACGAGCTTCTCGTAATCCTCGTCATTCTTCAGCGACATGAAGGGAACTACCATCGTGCCCATCAATGCGCCGATCTTGAGATGGCTCTTGCCGCCGATGAGAATCGATGCGCCCTTGTCCTTACCAGTAGCCAGAGCCCCCGTCATGACGTTGATGCAGTGCATACAACGTACGCAGTCCTGATTGTTGATTTCCAGGGACTGAGTGTCATTCACCTTGACGCTGGTGATATGGGCATCCTTGCTGACAGCGCCTGCATCCTTAATCTGCATGGCACGGCTCGGACACATACCGATGACGTCGTTGACCAACTCGTTCATGCCATGCTTGGCGAACCACTCGCGCGCCATCTTTTCATCGGTGCGCATGTTGTCACGCCAGGTGCCGATGATGGCCATGTCTGAGCGCTGGATTGAGTTCATGCAGTCGTTCGGGCAACCGGAGATCTTGAACTTGAACTTGTAGGGCAGCGCCGGACGATGGATGTCATCGAGGAAGCGATTGGTGATCAGGTAATTGGTTTTTGCTTCGTCGTAGCAAGACTGCTCGCAACGTGCCGCGCCGACGCAGGACATTACCGTACGCACTGACGGGCCGGCACCACCCATGTCAAAGCCCATCTTGTTGATTTCGTCCCAAGCCGGCTGAACATTCTCGCTGGTACAGCCCTGGAACATGATGTCGCCAGTTTGACCATGCATGGCAATCAGGCCGGAACCGAACTTTTCCCAGATATCGCAAAACTGACGCAGCGTATTGGTATCGTAGTGCATGCCCGCAGGGGGCATGATGCGGATGGTGTGAAACTCGGCGGCGTCCTTGAAGGTAACCTCGCCTTTCTCGTTCTTGATCTCGGTGAAGCGGGGAATGACTCCGCCGCCATAACCAATCACACCTACCGTGCCACCTTTCCAATAGCCCTTGCGGGTCTTGTAGGAATGCTCGAGGTGACCGAGTAAATCGACTGCACAATCCTTGTCCTTGGCGAGACGCTTCAAACCCGTGACGAAACTCGGCCAGGGACCTTTTTCGAGTTCATCCAGTAAGGGGGTTGCATAGGGCTGCTTGGCCATGTTGTCTCCTTTAATTATTTGTGGCTGTTGGGGAACTGGTCGCGTGGCATGCATCCAGATCCGTATGCAGAGCATTGTCCGTTTGATCTGTTCGGCACACCATACTTCCGGAGGGTAGATTAACCCTTTTAGATGGGTTAAGTGAACCTACCCGTATGGGTTAGATTTCCTCACTCCCATAAGGGAATGGCCACATACATCTTGCGATGCGATAGTCCATCCCCATATGTCTTCAAGTAGTCTTACCCGGTGCTTCCGGCGTTCATTTTCCGGCGGCCAAAACGATTAACTGCCGCTTCAACTACTCTGTAGACCATAACATTGTGACTGATAAGATTACCAGCTTAGACAAATTTCGCGTACCGATCGGCAATCAGGAGATCGAATTGCAGCAATTCGAATTCGAATCTGGTGGGATGCCGATGTTGCGTCTACGCATCCGCGAACACAGGCGTTTCACCATTTTTGACATTGACCCGGTGACGGCCGGACACTGGGCTGAAGTCATGGCCACATGGTCTAAGCAGCAGTTGCAACAAGACGGAACGGAAGAAGAGGCTTGATGATTGACGAACCTGCAGCCGATATGGAAGATCAAGCGGTCGATCTGCAATTTTCCTTGCAAGGCTACGCAATACCCCATGACTATTTAGATGCCTTGTGGTCAGAAGTGCGCAGTATCTTGCCCTGGATGGCAACTGACACACTGACAGGCTTGCACACGCTGACCGGACTCAGTCCGGGTGATGGCAAGTGGTATCTGTCACGCCGGTCGCGACTAATTTTGCGTCTTGCTCGCCCACAGGTCGGTGATGCTATCGCCGCACTGTCTGGCGCGCAACTCCAACTCGGCAGCCACATGATTGAGGCAGTAAATGCCAGCGTTATCGAACTGGTGCACACCTCGGTGCTCTACGCCAGGTTCGTGACTTTTCAGGAATTGAATTCATCTACTGCCGATGGCGGGGCGCTTGACGAAGGGGAGTTCCAGGCAGCCTGCCAGAAGCGGTTCGCAGCAATGAGTCTGGCACCACAACTGATCTGCGGCAAGCAGCAGCGCACTGATACATCGTCCGGTACGCTGGTTGGCTTCAGCCTCATGCTGCTGGGACTAGGCGTCGCAGATACACAAAAAGCACAACGTCACGGCCTTGGCGACGAGCGCAAGCGCGGCTGCGGAATTTTCATTCCCCACAAGCCGACCGCCGCCATGTAATCACCAGAATGATTTTTGATTGATAATTCCATTTAAATTCAACCACAACCGAAGGAGGATCTCATGGGCTATGTCATTAATGGCGTCGAAACGGAAGCAGATGATCTAGGTTATCTGAAGGAAGCCGATTTCAGCGATGAAGCCGCGCAGGTGATTGCCGCCGCCGAAAACATCCAGCTGACCGACGACCATTTGAAGGTCATCAATTACCTGCGCGAAAAATACAAGGAAGACGGCCATACCCCGAACCTGCGCAACCTGATCAAGGGTCTGCAGGACGAGGGCGACATGCCAAATGCCGATAGCGCACTGCTATTCGAATTGTTCCCTGACGGTGGCGCTGCCAAGCAAGGGTGTCGCATTGCCGGCCTGCCACAACCTTATGGCAAGGGCGGCTACTGAGCGGCAACAAGTAATAAGCGGAGCTAGCGGGACGGCAACAGCTGGTTGTCACCATCCGCGCTTGCGGGTGGTGACAACCAGCTATCTTGAATAATGATAATGGAATAACAACCAAGTATGGCCATCAAAATACGTTCCCGCTTTCACTCTGGCAAGCCACGCACGCCGGCAGATCTGGCCGGCGTCGTGGCCATACTCGCCTGGAAGCTTGCCATCGAGGCCATCAAGCGCATGCGCAGTGCCGAATACGATATCGACATAGGTCGCCCGTATTTCGACTTCATGTGCGAATTCACGGTGTTCCTTGCGCAATCGGCGGATCGCATCGCCTACCGCGAACTGGAGGCAGATGATCGGGTTGCTTTCACTACTGCGCTTGCCAAGAAATTGGCTGAAATGGTCGAGGAGAATCGCCACATGTTGTTGGGCGAAGCGCAACCGGGTGAATCGGCGCGCCATTTTCTCGATCTGTTCAATCGGCGCAGCGTTGATTACGCCGAATTCGACTATGGCAAGGATGGCCCGGACTTCGGCTTCAAGCGTTATTTTGCCGCCTGCCTGCGCGAAGGCCTGCCGGAAAAAGACAAGCTCTGGGTTGTCGATCAGGCAATGGACATCGAGGCACCGGAAGCCTTGAAGATATTGGAAAAGACCTTGGCCGGGCTGTTTCATCCCGAGAAACAATAAAAGTCGGCGCTGGCGGTACGGCGCTGGCCAACTCCCAGCCTTCATGGTGATGGCGCCGGGAACACCCGAGGAAAGAGCATGACAGCTTATTTCGATCTCGCCGATGCACAGGCGTATGCGCAGTGGCGGGAGCGGAAGCTGGATACCGCACCCCGGCGACTGGCAGATATCCTCATTGAAATTGACGATCCGCGCAATCTGCACGCGACCGAGCGTCAGCGCCTTATCGACCTGAATGCGCGCTGCAATATGGCAATCTACGTTGGCAAGAGCGGAACCGACCCCGACAAACAGATTCCGCGGAAACTCGGCGCCCAACTGGGATTGGCGCGCATCGACAGCCACTGGCTCACCGACGATGATGCCGTTTCGCCGATCGCGGTGAGCGGGGCCGCAGAGCGCGGCGAGCGCAAGGAATTCATTCCCTACACGGACAAGCCGATCAGATGGCACACCGACGGCTATTACAACCCACCCGAGCGCACCATTCGCGGTTTGCTGTTGCATTGCGTGCAGAGCGCAGCAACGGGCGGAACAAACCAGTTGCTTGACCATGAAATCGCCTACATCCTGCTGCGCGATGAGAACCCGGATTTCATCCGGGCACTATCCGCGGCCGATGCCATGACCATACCTCCGCGCATGAGCGAGGAAGGCGTAGCGCGCCCACCACAGCCCGGCCCGGTATTTTCTGTCGACCCTAACGGCTTCCTGCATATGCGCTATACGGCACGCACCGTCAGCATCACGTGGCGCGCTGACCCACTGACGCAGGCGGCCATTGCTGCACTCACGCGCATCCTGGCAAAACCAACCGCCTGGACATTGCACGGCCGGCTTGAACCTGGAATGGGACTGGTCTGCAATAACGTCTTGCATGATCGCAGCGGCTTCACGGAAACCACTGAGCAGCACCGTCTGCTCTACCGGGCGCGTTATTATGACCGGGTGACGACAAGCTGAGCATTCCTGCCGATATAATCGGGACAGGTTCATACAAACCTGTTTCGCGCCGATGGCACAACTCACGCTGGAACTAGAACGCAAGCTGACCACCGCTGTCGAGCGCATGCCCGCCTTTCCGAAAAGCGTGCAGGTGATTCTGGAAATGACGCGCGACATCAACTGCCTGCCCAGAAATCTGGTCGGGGTCATCGAGAAGGATCCGGTGATGACCGTCAAGATTCTGCGTGTCATCAACTCGGCCTACTACGGCCTACCCAACAAGATCACCTCGGTTGGCCAGTCGGTCGTCTATCTGGGCATCAACACCATCAAGAATCTGGCATTATCGTTTGCCGCAGTGGGCATCTTGCCCCGTTTCAACACGACCGGCTTCGATATTCAGCGCTATCTCCTGCATTCGCTGTCGGTGGCCTCGATTGCCCGCCTGCTGTGCGAGAAGTTTTCCCGCGCCGATGCCGATCCAGGTGACTGCTACATCGCCGGTCTGCTGCATGATTTCGGCAAGGTGGTATTTGCCCAATTCATGGTGGGTCAATTCATGAAGGCGCTGGCAATTACCGTCGATCGCAACATACCGCTTTACGAAGCGGAGATCGAGGTGATCGGTGCCGACCATGCTTTTGTCGGAGCACTGCTGGCAAAGAAATGGAAATTTGCCGAACCACTTGTAAATTGCATTCGTGATCATCATGCCTTTGACGCAGAGCCATCCGCGATGCTCGACTGCCTGCGCATGGCTGATGCCATCTGCCGCAAACATGCTTTCGGCGATTCTGGCAATCCCTGGCGCGATGAAGAATTACCACTACTTCCGTTTCGTTTTGGCGACGATATCGAGGTGATAATCTCCGAACTGGGCGACCTGGCGAAGATCGTCAATGACGCTCAGGTCTTCGCGCAGATTGGCACGGAAAGGTAGGGGAGCAGTCATGAAAGTAACAATATGGGGAGTCCGCGGTTCGATCCCCGCGCCAGGACCACATACCGTGCGCTATGGTGGCAACACCACCTGCATCGAGGTGCGCAGCGACGATGACAGCCTCATCATCCTCGATGCCGGCACCGGTATTTTCCCGCTGGCACAAACCCTGCTGGCCCGGCTGCCGATTACCGCGAACATTTTCATCACGCATACCCACTGGGATCACATTCAGGGACTCCCCTTCTTCGTCCCGCTCTACATTCCTGGCAACACGGTACGCATCCACGGCGCTTACGATCTTGTCTCGCAGCAAGGCATCGAGCAGGTGATGAATGTACAAATGCAATATAGCTACTTCCCGATTCGCGAAGCAGAATTACGCGCTGCTGTTGAATATGAAACCCTCACCGTCGGAGAGCCCGTCACCGTCGGCGATGCGACCGTGACGCCAGTACTGCTCAACCATCCGGTCCCCAACCTGGGCTACCGTGTCGCGTGCAATGGCCGAGCGATGTTTTTTACCGGTGACCATGAACCATGGACCAACATTTACCCCCCTGACGACCCCGAGCACGCCAATTACCAGGCGATGATCGACCACCGCTACACAGAACTGTATGCCGCCCTCGGGGAACTGGATCTGCTGATCTGCGATGCAGCGTACACGCTGGCCGAATACCCGCCGAAGATCGGTTGGGGACATGGATCTTTCGATCATGCCATCGATTTGGCGCGGCGCACTGCTGCCAAAAGACTGATTTGCACCCACCATGAACCGACGCGCAGTGACGATGATCTTGAAAAGGTTTTTGCAGAAGCCATGAGCCGTCATCCCGAGCCGGTCTGTGAGGTCATGTTGGGCCGCGAGGGCATGGAAATCCAGCTTTAATAGCCGACGACAGTTTCTAACTGATCCAGTTCGGATTTGGCCTGCTGAATTTGATTGTCAAGCCGTTGGGCCATTTCCTGCAGTAAATCACGCCCCTGACGTGCAGCAACGCGCGCGGCAGCGAACAGTTCGTAGAACTTCGAGCCATAGAGCGACTCCAGTTCGGCGGTGATGGCGACCAGACGCTGGCGGATCCTCGCCACTTCGGCTGTCAGCGCATCGACACCCACAGAAATTGGCGCTGGCGGGATGAAATGCCCCGCAGCGGGTACGGCGCCCGACAGCCCGGCTCGGTCACCACCCTGCCCCTCAAGCCAAAGGACAAACACTTCCTCCAACCCACGGATGTCGCCAGAGCGGTAGGCGCGATTTGCTTCGCACATCAATTGCGTACGCCAGGCTCGGTCGATTTCATCGCGGGCACGATCGGGATGAATTTTTTGCGCCAACTGGCGGAAGCGCTTTTTCAGATCGTTACTGGGCTTGAAGTCCTGCTCCATTGCAGGTTCACCACTGGAACCATGCCTGGCGTAGGCCGAGCTTTCACGGCGTGTTTGCTCGGCGCGTGCTGCCGCCTTTCGGGCAGCAGCATCAAGCGCCGGATCATCGGGATTGCACTGCATCTTGATCTGCGCCAGGTCGGCCTGCAGGCGATCGAGCTCGGTCATCCGCCCCACGATCAAATCATGGTAGCGCTCGGTAAAACCGGCCAGTTCGCCTTGTGCCGTGGCTAGCTCGAGCTCCATTTCGGCCAGTTCCTGGCCCAGCACTTCGATTTCGGCCCGCAGCCGGACAGTCTCATCAACTGTGACCAGACTCGTCACGCCACTGAGCAAACCGCTGGCGAGCATCAGGGTGCACCTTGCCTCCGGCCATGGCGTACGAACTGCATCCGGCAGTTGGCCGGTCTGAATCAACATCACCCAGTCGGCGGGAGCAGCCAAGCGCTCTGCCAATGCCCACGGCCCGATGCGTATTGGAAACAGACTGCCGATTGCCGCTGGCGGTAACTCGCGATCAAGCCCGCGTGCACTCCAGGCAAGACAGGCACGCCAGAGCGCATCATCATCGCGAAGGCGTGCGCGCAGGGCGGCCCAGGCCGGACCTTCGCTATCCGCGGCAGCGCGCGTCAAGCGGCTTTTCAGCAGCGACAGGGTGGCGCGCAGGGCAATGCTGCCGGCGTAGTCGGCGCCCGGCAGGACCAGGCAAAGCGGCCGCAGGCTCAAGTCAAGGGCATTGGAGATGTCAGGCAGCAGGGTGTCGTCGGCAGTGACAATCCAGAGCGTGCGATCACGGGCCAGCGCCTCGGCAGACAGTGCAGCAAGGGCCGGAACGATCAGGGAAGGATTGGCCGGAGCGCCAATTTCACGAAAGACGGCCGCCGGTTGCAGCGTAGGCGGCGTGGCAGGATAGGCAACGAACTGTCTGAGCCAGCCAGCAACAATATTGGCAATATCCGGGGCGGAATCCATCTAACCATTGTATGCGCCAGACCTTGCCCGGAATTCCATTTCAAGCGCAGACAACAGGGGGGAAAGCGCTGTTTTTCCACATTGCCGGGGCGACATGGCCTATCCCGGTTCGTAGTAAAGTGCGAACTCTGCTAGAAGTGTCCGGGAGGACTGCCCGTGTTTTCAATCATTCAGGCTGCCGGTTGGCCGATCTGGTTTCTGCTCATAACTTCCATCATTGCAGTCGCGCTGATCATCGAGCGCAGCACGGCATTGCGGCGCAGCAAACTCGTGCCGCCCGGCCTGTTGCAAAGCGCCATTGCCGAATATCAGCGTGGCGGCATCACCGAAGAATTTCTGGCGCGGCTTAACGTACATTCGCCACTCGGGCGCATCCTCGCGGCAGCTCTCAAGAATGACAAAAGCTCCCGCGAAGTGATGAAGGATGCCGTTGAGGAAGCCGGTCGCGGTGTCGCGCACGAACTCGAACGTTTTCTGACCAGCCTTGGCACCATCGCCTCAATGGCGCCGTTGATGGGACTTTTCGGCACCATCGTCGGCATGATCGAGATTTTCGGTTCGGCCACTGGCGTCGGCCACAATCCACAGCAACTCGCGCATGGCATTTCCATCGCGCTCTACAACACCGGTTTCGGCCTCATCATTGCCATTCCGGCGATGATCGCCTACCGCCATTTCCGCGCTTTTGTCGATAGCTGCGTGATTGAAATGGAACTGCAAGCCCTGAAGTTGATTGAGGTCCTGCACGGAGAGCGCAAGTGAACTTCCAACGTGGTCGTCCCCGCGCCGAACCGGAGATCAACCTGATCCCGATGATCGACGTGTTCCTGGTGATCCTGATTTTTCTCATGGTCACCACGACCTATTCCAAGTTCGCCGGTCTCGAAATCAACCTGCCGACGGCGGACGCCCAGGCGCAACAGGACAAGTCCAACGACATCGATGTCGTCGTGACGGCCACGGGCAGCGTACTGATCGACAAGATGCCGGTGAGCGGCGGCGTCGAAGCCATTGGCGTGGCGCTGCGCCGCGCCGCCGCGGGCGCGCGCGAGCCAGTCATCATCATCAACGCCGACGCCAAGGCCACTCACCAGAGCGTGATCGACGTCATGCAGGCGGCACGAAACGCCGGCCTTGCGCATATTTCCTTTGCCACCCAGCAAACACAACAGTGATGTCCTGACCAGCATCTGGCGCACGCGCGGGCTTGCTGCGCTCGCGTTGTGGCCCCTCGGACTGCTGTTTTCCCTGTTGTCGCGATTGCGTCGGGCCGCATATCAACTGGGCCTGTTAACCAACGTGCGCCTGCCGGTACCGGTAATCGTCGTCGGCAACATCATTGCCGGGGGCGCCGGCAAGACACCCTTGACGCTATGGCTCGCGAAGCAACTGACCGCAGCCGGTCGCAAACCGGGCATCATCAGTCGCGGCTACGGCGGAGACAGCACAATGCCCCGAAAAGTCGGCGCTGGCGCTACGGCGTCAGCGGTAGGCGACGAGCCATTACTGCTGGCACGGCGCGCCAACTGCCCGGTTTATGTCGGCGCGGATCGCGTGGCGGCAGCACAAGCCTTGCTGGCGGAAAATCCTGATTGCGACCTGATACTTTGCGACGATGGCCTGCAGCATTATCGCCTGGCACGCACCGTTGAAATAGCCGTGATCGACCGACGCGGCCTGATGAATGGCTGGCCGCTCCCGGCGGGCCCGTTGCGCGAACCGGCGAGTCGCCTTGGGTCAGTTGATGCAATCGTACTGAACGGAGAGGCAAACGTCCCGCTAGCGGAGGCGCCTGTATTCAGAATGCGGTTGGCGGGCGAACGCTTCCATCACCTCGAAGATCCGACCATTACCTGCTCGGCGAACGACCTGGCCGGCTGCAAACTTCATGCAGTCGCCGGCATCGGCGAGCCACAGCGCTTTTTCGACCACCTGTCCGCGCTGGGACTGGATTGTGAAACTCACGCCTTTCCCGATCATCATGGCTACGCCAGCACCGATTTGCGCTTTTCCGGCGATGCAATCCTGATGACGGAAAAGGACGCGTTAAAATGCGCTGGCCTCACCACATTGCCGATCTGGGTATTGCCGGTCGAAGCCCGCATCGAACCCGACCTTGCCCACTTTGTTCTGGAGAAAATCGATGGACCCGCGCCTGCTTGAAATCCTCGTCTGCCCGCTCTGCAAGGGTCCGCTCGATTATCGCAAGCCCCAGGCAGAACTGGTCTGCAAGCCCTGCCGGCTCGCCTACCCGGTCAAGGACGACATTCCGGTGATGCTGGAAGACGAGGCGCGGCAACTCGCGCCCACGGAAGAATAAACATGCCCCCCCACGCTCACATTCGTTCGCTGCCCCCCATGGAATCACCCGCAGCAGTGACAGGGGGGCGCATGCCCTCTTGGGGCGGCCCGGCGAGGGCATGAGCGTGCCGTTTCGCGTCGTCATTCCGGCCCGCTACGCTTCGACGCGCCTGCCGGGCAAACCCCTGGCCGACATCGCCGGCAAGCCCATGGTCGTGCGGGTGGCGGAAGCCGCGCTTGACAGCGGCGCCAGCGAGGTGATTGTCGCGACCGATGATGTGCGGATAAGGGACGCAGTTGCCGCGCATGGTCATGCCGTGACACTGACACGCGCAGATCACCCGAGCGGAACCGACCGGATTGCCGAAGTTGCTCAACAGTTCGGCTGGCCAGATGATGCGATCGTGGTTAACGTGCAGGGCGACGAGCCACTGATCGATCCGACCGTGATAACCGCCGTGGCGCAGGCGCTGGAAAATGATCGTGCCGCTGCCATCGCCACAGCGGCGCACGCGATTACCGACATGACTGAATTCATGAATCCCAACGTCGTCAAGGTAGTAATCGCTGCAAGCGGTCGCGCCCTGTATTTTTCCCGCGCACCGATTCCCTGGCACCGCGACGGCTTTGCATCACAACAAGATAATCTTCCGGCGAACTTCATTGCGTACCGCCACATCGGCCTGTACGCCTATCGCGTAAACTTTCTGCGCCTGTACGGTGCCCTTGATCCAGCACCCCTTGAAGGATGGGAGGTGCTGGAACAGTTACGCGCACTCTGGCACGGCTTCGCCATTCAGGTCATCACCTGTAGCCATCCACCCTCCCCCGGCGTCGATACGGAAGAGGATCTAACACGGGTGCGGACCACCTTTGCTGCACCGCACTAATCAGGACAGCTATCCTGTAATAGATAAAATCTAGGGATAATTCCTGTTAAAAGTGGGAGAATTCGCCGGTTTAGCAGATAACCATCGCTAACTGACGATAACAGAGGAGACACGCATGCGTTTGATTCTATTGGGCCCACCCGGTGCCGGCAAAGGTACCCAAGCCAATTTCATCAGGGAAAAGTTCGGCATTCCGCAAATTTCCACCGGCGACATGCTGCGCGCCGCTGTCAAGGCTGGCACTCCGCTGGGTGTTGAAGCCAAAAAGATCATGGATGCCGGCGGCCTCGTTCGCGATGACATCATTATCGGCCTCGTCAAGGATCGCCTGAAGGAAGCCGACTGCCAAAAAGGCTACATGTTCGACGGGTTCCCCCGCACCATTCCGCAGGCCGAGGCCATGAAAGAGGTCGGCGTGGCCATCGATTTCGTGCTCGAGATCGATGTGCCTGACAGCGAGATTGTCGCCCGCATGAGCGGTCGCCGCGTGCATGTCGCCTCGGGCCGCACTTATCACGTCAAGTTCAATCCGCCCAAGACCGAGGGCAAAGACGACGCAACCGGCGAAGCTCTGATTCAGCGTGACGATGACCGCGAGGAAGTCGTGCTCAAGCGCCTGGAGGTTTATCACCAGCAGACCCAGGCACTGGTTGGCTACTACGGCAAGTGGGCCGATAGCGGTGCCCCCGGTGCGCCCAAATATCGCAAGATCGATGGCCTGGGCAAGGTCGACGCCATACGCGATCGCGCTTTAGCCGCGTTGAAATGAGCCGTAGCATGGCCGCAAAAAAGACCAACGCGTTCTACGCGCAATCGGGCGGCGTTACGGCCGTCATCAACGCCTCGGCCAGTGGCGTGATCGAAGCCGCACGCAAGCACAAGGATCGGATTGGCAAGGTCTTCGCCGGCAGGAACGGCATCATCGGTGCATTGACCGAGGATCTGATCGACACCAGCAAGGAGTCGGCCGCCGCGATTGCCGGATTGCGCCACACGCCCTCCGGCGCCTTTGGTTCCTGCCGTTACAAACTGAAGAGCCTGGAAGCCAACAAACGTGAATACGATCGCCTGATCGAGGTGTTCAAGGCACACAACATCGGTTACTTCTTCTACAACGGTGGTGGCGATTCTGCCGACACCTGTTTGAAGATGTCACAACTGGGCAAGGCCATGGGTTACCCGCTCCAGGCGATCCATGTGCCCAAGACGGTCGACAACGATCTGCCGATCACCGATAACTGTCCCGGCTTTGGTTCCGTTGCCAAGTACATCGCCGTTTCCACGCTGGAGGCGACCTACGACGTGCGCTCGATGGCCAAAACTTCGACCAAGGTGTTCGTCCTCGAAGTGATGGGGCGTCACGCCGGCTGGATCGCCGCCGCCGGCGCGATGGCCTCGACGATCGGCACCGAATTGCCCATCGTCGTGCTGTTCCCCGAGGTACTCTTCGATCAGAAGAAGTTTCTCGCCAGGGTCGACGCGCTGGTCAAGAAATTCGGCTACTGCACCATCGTCGTATCGGAGGGTTGCCACCATCCGGATGGCAAATTTCTCGCCGAGCAGGGCACGCGTGACGCCTTCGGCCATGCGCAATTGGGCGGCGCCGCACCGGTCGTCGCCAACATGGTCAAGGATGCGCTGGGCTACAAGTTCCACTGGGGCGTCGCCGACTACCTGCAACGCGCGGCGCGTCACATTGCCTCCAAAACGGACGTAGACCAGGCCTATGCCGTGGGCAAGGCAGCCGTCGAGTTCGCCCTCCAGGGCCACAACTCGGTGATGCCGGCGATCGAACGGACGGCGAACCAGCCTTACAAATGGAAGATCGGCATGGCGCCGCTGGCCAAGGTAGCCAACGTCGAGAAGATGATGCCCAAGAGTTTCATCACCAAAGATGGCTTCGGCATCACCGCCAAGTGTCGCGAGTACCTCGCGCCGCTGATGAAGGGCGAGGACTATCCGCCTTACGGTGCCGATGGTTTGCCAAAATATGTAACGTTGAAAAACGTTGCTGTCACCAAAAAGCTGTCGGAGTTCAAGCTTTAACCGGGTTCAGTTTTAATTCACCACAATTTTTTTTGGAAACAGGGGGGTCTATGTCATGTCAGAAGGTCTGATTTTCGCGTTGGTCTGTGCCGTTGGCGCTATTGCCTACGGTCTAATATCTACCCAGTGGATTCTTGGGCTGGCAACCGGCAACGACCGGATGCGGGAAATTTCCGCAGCGGTTCAAGAAGGTGCGCAAGCATATCTGAAGCGCCAATACACCACCATCAGCATGGTGGGTGCGGTGCTGACGGTGTTGCTCTGGATATTCCTGGGCGCCACCACGGCGATCGGCTTCGTCCTTGGCGCGGTGCTCTCCGGCCTGGCCGGTTTCATCGGCATGAACGTTTCCGTGCGTGCCAACGTGCGTACCGCCGAAGCGGCGAAGAACGGCATCAACGCCGCGCTTAACGTCGCCTTCCGGGGTGGCGCCATCACCGGCATGCTGGTGGTTGGCCTCGGACTTCTGGGTGTGGCCGGTTTCTACGCCTACCTCAAGGCAACCACCGCGGGCGATGTCCCGATGGCGACGCTCCTGCATCCGCTGATCGGCCTCGGCTTCGGTTCCTCGCTGATCTCGATCTTCGCGCGGCTGGGCGGCGGCATCTTCACCAAGGGCGCTGACGTCGGCGCCGACCTGGTGGGCAAGGTCGAAGCCGGCATTCCCGAGGACGACCCGCGCAACCCCGCCGTGATCGCCGACAACGTCGGTGACAACGTCGGTGACTGCGCCGGCATGGCCGCCGACCTCTTCGAGACCTACGCCGTGACCATCGTCGCCACCATGCTGATTGGCGCCCTGGTGCTCAAAGGTTTCGAACAGCAGGCCGTGATCTATCCGCTGGTGCTGGGCGGCTTCTCGATCATCGCCTCGATCATCGGTGCGATGTTCGTCAAATACACACCCGGCCAGAAGATCATGACCGCGCTGTACAAGGGACTGATCGTCGCCGGCATCCTGGCGCTGATCGCCTTCTACCCGATCACCGTCTACTTCCTCCCCGACAACATTCTCGATGCCGCCATGGGCATCGAGGGCGGCGCCCATCTGCGGCTGTATGGTGCGGCGGTCGTCGGTCTGATATTGACCGGTCTGATGGTCGTGATCACCGAGTACTACACGGCAACCGAGAACGCTCCGGTGCGGCACATCGCGCAGGCTTCGACGACGGGCCACGGCACCAACGTCATCGCCGGCATCGGTGTCTCGATGCGCTCCACGGCGCTGCCGGTACTGTCCGTCTGTGCGGCCATCTGGGCGTCATTCCTGCTCGGCGGTCTCTACGGCATCGCCATTGCCGCGACCTCCATGCTGTCAATGGCCGGCATCATCGTCGCACTCGACGCCTACGGCCCGATCACCGACAACGCAGGTGGTATCGCCGAAATGGCCAACCTGCCGAAGGAAATCCGTGACGTGACCGACCCGCTCGACGCCGTGGGCAACACGACCAAGGCGGTGACCAAGGGTTACGCGATCGGTTCCGCCGGCCTGGCCGCGCTGGTGCTGTTTGCCGACTTCACCCACGCGCTGGAAGCCTTCAAGCCGGGTGTCAAGTTCCTCTTCGACCTGTCCGATCCGGCCGTCATCATCGGCCTGTTCATCGGCGGCATGGTGCCTTATCTGTTTGCCGCCATGGGCATGGAAGCCGTCGGTCGCGCCGCCGGTTCCATCGTCGTCGAAGTGCGTCGCCAGTTTCGCGAGATCAAGGGCATCATGGAAGGCACGGCCAAGCCGGAATACGGCACCTGTGTCGACATGCTGACCAAGGCCGCGATCAAGGAAATGATGATCCCCTCGCTG
>CAZOMI010000024.1:0-36587 GCA_964580925.1 uncultured Methyloversatilis sp. | reverse complement strand
GCCGGCGCACGTGCAGGTTGTTGATGTAGTAGCTGGAATTGCCCTCGCGGTCGAGGATGCGCTTGACGACGATTTCCGCGTACTGGCTCCACTGGCCGGCGGAACGGCCCTGGGCGTTGTCGAAATGGAGCTCGACGCTGGCGCGCCCCACTTCCTTGCGGCCGCCCGAACCCTTGAAGATCACGTCCTGGATCGACTCGCCGCGCAGTTCGGAAGCCTTGGATTCGCCCAGCACCCAGCGTACGGCGTCGATGATGTTCGACTTGCCGCAACCATTCGGGCCGACCACGCCCGCGAGCTGGTCGGGAAACAATACGACGGTCGGCTCGACAAAGGACTTGAAGCCGGCGACTTTGAGCTTGATCAGGCGCACTTGAGGGGGAAATTAGCGTCAAAAGGTTGACGCATGATTATAAACGGTGCGGGCACGTAGAATTCGGCTGCCCCCGCTCAATTTGCCATGACGTCACCATGCCCCTGCCGCCGCCCCTGACCCCGTTACGCGCCTTCATGCTGGGCGTGCGCGCCCTGCTGCCCATGTTGCTGGGGGTGATTCCGTTCGGCGTCATCTATGGCGTGGTGGCGCTGGAAAGCGGCATTCCTCCGCTGGCGGCCTTCCTGATGTCCTCACTGGTGTTTGCCGGTTCTGCCCAGTTCCTGCTGGCGCAGCTGATTGGCGTGGGCGCGCCGGCCTTGCTCGCCGTCGGTGCAGTCGGGCTGATCAACCTGCGCCATGCGCTATACAGCGCCTCCGTCGCCCCGATCCTGCATGCCCTGCCGCGCCGCTGGAAGCTGCTGCTGGCCTACCTGCTCACCGACGAGGCCTACGCAGCCGCGATTCCCCACCTGCTGGCCGAACCGCGCTCGCCGCAGGCCCACTGGATCCTTTTCGGTGCCGGATTTTCCCTCTGGGCCGGCTGGCAGCTATCGACACTGGCCGGCGTGCTGCTCGGCGCGCAACTGCCCGCCGACCTCGGTCTCGACTTCGCCCTGCCGCTCACCTTCATCGCCATCGTCGTGCCGCTGATCGACAGCCGTCCGCGCCTGATCGCCGCGCTCACGGCCGGTGCCGCCGCCGTGCTGCTCGTCGCCATGCCCTACAAGACCGGCCTGTTCATCGCCGTGCTGGCCGGCCTCATCGCCGGCGTATTCATGCAACGCCAGGAGACCCAATGAGCGCCGCCCGCAGGGCCGCCCCAAGGGCGGCGCAGCCTACGAACCTGAGCCGCGCAGCGGCGAACACCCGTCACCTCCCCGCGAGAGGATGGGAGGGGCGGGCAATATGAGCCAGACTGCTTTGATTCTGTTGTGGATCGCCTGTGGATTGCTCACCTTCGCCATCCGCTATTCCTTCATCGCACTGGAAGGGCATTACCAGCCGCCGAGCTGGTTCATCCGCTGGCTGCCCTTCGTGCCGATTGCCGCGCTGACCGCGTTGACCGTACCCGAATTGCTGCTGGTCGCCGGCCAGTTTGACATCGGCGTCGGCAATTCGCGCTTCTGGGCCGGACTGTTCGCCATCGCCATCGCCGCCCGCTGGCGCAACACCCTGCTGACGATCGGCAGCGGCTTCGTCGCATTCTGGCTGCTGCACCATCTCGGGTAAAAGTCGGCGCTGGCGAGACGGCGCACGACTTAGAAAGAACTGATTAATCCGTCACACCGGCGCAAGCCGGTGTCCAGGTTGGTGCTTGTCCTGGATTCCGGCTTACGCCGGAATGACGAATCTGGAAATTATCAGCGGTTCCCTAAAACACTTCGTCACCAACTCGAGCCAGTACCGCGTCACCCGCTTTGACATTCTCGGCATACGCAGCCGCCTGCGGCAGCACTTGATCGGCGTAAAAATGCGCAGTGGCGATCTTGGCGCGATAGAAGGCGAGATCACCCTCTTCCCCGTCCAGATGCGTGGCGGCGGCCAGTGCCGCGCGGCCCATCTGCCAGCCGCCGCAGACGGTGACGGCCAGATGGAGGTAAGGCACGGCCGCCGCCAGCACACCGGAAAGGCCGGTTTTGACATTGGCGGCCAGCCATTCCGTGGCGCCAGTCCAGGCTTGCAGGGCGACGCCCAACCGCTTGGCGATGGCTTGCAGTTCGGGCCGGCCGGAAGCAGCCAAGGCCTTGACCGTGGCATGCACTTCGCCGAACACGAACTTGGCGGTGGCCCCCTGGTCACGCATCAGCTTGCGGAACAGCAGGTCATTTGCTTGTATCCCCGTGGTGCCTTCGTAGATGGTGGTGATGCGCGCGTCGCGCCAGTGCTGGGCGGCGCCCGTCTCCTCGATGTAACCCATGCCGCCGTGGATCTGGATGCCGAGCGAGGTGACGTCGATGCTCATTTCGGTGCTGCCGCCCTTGACGATGGGAATCATGAATTCGGCGAGATACAGGTTGCGCTTTTTCTCTTCAGGATCGGTGCTGGCATGGACGCGATCGAGCAGGCCGGAGGCCAGGTAAGCCAAAGCGCGGCAGGCCTCGACGCGCGACTTCATAGTCATCAGCATGCGGCGAATGTCGGGATGCCGGTCGATGGTGACCAGCTTTTCACCGGTCAGCGCATCGCGTCCCTGCTTGCGCTCGCGGGCAAAGGCCAGCGCCTGCTGGTAGGCGCGTTCGCCGAGGGCAACACCCTGCAAACCGACGCCCAGTCGCGCCTCGTTCATCATGATGAACATGTATTCGAGGCCGAGATTCGGCTGGCCGAGCAGATAGCCGACCGCGCCGCCCTGGTCACCATAGGCCATCACGCAGGTCGGGCTGGCGTGAATGCCGAGCTTGTGTTCGAGGGAAACGCACAGCGCGTCGTTGCGCGCGCCCAGCGAGCCATCCGCATTCACCAGAAATTTCGGCACCAGGAACATCGAGATGCCCTTGACGCCCGGCGGCGCGTCCGGCAGACGGGCCAGCACGAGATGCACGATGTTGTCGGTCATGTCGTGGTCGCCATAGGTGATGAAAATCTTCTGGCCGAAGATGCGATAGCTGCCGTCGGCCCGCGGCTCGGCGCGGGAACGGATCTGCGCCAGGTCGGAGCCGGCCTGCGGCTCGGTGAGGTTCATCGTGCCGGTCCACTCGCCGGTGACCATTTTTTCCAGAAAAATGGCCTTCAGTTCGTCGCTGGCGCAGGTGAGCAGCGCCTCGACAGCACCGGTCGTCAACAGCGGCCCCAGCGAGAACGACAGGTTGGCCGAGCAGACCATTTCCTTGACGGCGACACCGAGCGCGTCCGGCAGGCCCTGGCCGCCGAATGCAGGCGGCAGGACGATGCCGTTCCAGCCCGCCGCGCAAAACGATTGATAGGCCTCTTTCCAGCCAGGAGGCGTGGTGACGCCCTGCGGCGTCAGCGTGCAACCTGCCTTGTCGCCGACCTGATTCAGCGGCGCCAGCACCTCGCTGGCGAATTTCGCCGCTTCTTCGAGAATCGCATCGGCCATGTCGGGCGTCGCGTCCTCGAAACCGGGCAGTTGGCTGATCTCCGCCAAGCCGGCCAGTTCGTCCATGACAAAACGCATTTCCTTGAGGGGTGCGCGGTAATCGCTCATTGCCTGTTCCTTTGTTCTTTGAGAATGAATTGCCGGTCAGCTCTTGAGCGCCCGGCGCAACACCTTGCCCACATTGGTTTTTGGCAGGTCATCGCGGAATTCGATATGTTTGGGCGTCTTGTAACCGGTCAGCATGCCGCGACAGTGCTGGAGCAGTGCCGCTTCGTTGAGTGCCGGATCCTTGCGCACGACAAAAATCTTCACCACTTCACCGGAATGCTCGTCCGGCACGCCAATCGCGGCGACTTCCAGCACGCCCGGATGCATCGCCACCACCTCCTCGACCTCGTTGGGATACACGTTGAAGCCGGACACCAGGATGATGTCCTTCTTGCGGTCGACCAGAAAAACGAAACCGCTTTTATCCACATAGCCGATGTCGCCGGTGCGCAGGAAACGGTCCGGCGTGAACACCGCAGCAGTTTCCTCGGGCCGCTGCCAGTATCCGGTCATCACCTGCGGGCCGCGGATGCAGATTTCCCCAACCTGGCCAAGCGTAACCTCGTGGTCGCTGTCGTCACGGATCGACACCTCGGTCGAGGAGATCGGCAGGCCGATTGCGCCGTTGAATTCCTTCATGTCGAGCGGATTGATGGTGGCCGCGGGCGAGGTCTCCGTCAAGCCGTAGGCCTGGTGCAGAGTCACGCCGGTGACCGCCCGCCAGCGCTCGGCGACCGGCGCCTGCACGGCCATGCCGCCGCCCAGCGTGACGTTCATGGTCGAAAAGTTGAGCTTGGCGAATTCCGGATTGTTCAGCAGCGCGTTGAACAGCGTATTCACGCCGGTCACGATGCTGACCGGATACTTGCTCCATTCCTTGATGAAATTCGGAATGTCGCGGGCGTTGGCGATCAGCAGATTGCGCGCGCCGACCGTCATGAAGGTCAGACAGTTCGCGGTCAGCGCGAAGATGTGATAAAGCGGCAACGCGGTGACGATGAACTCCTCGCCATCGCGAATCACCGGCCGAATCCAGGCAAGCGCTTGCGTGACATTGGCGCAGATATTGCCGTGCGTGAGCATGGCGCCCTTGGAGAGTCCGGTCGTCCCGCCGGTATATTGGAGGAAGGCCAGATCGTCATGGCCCAGCGACACCGGCTTGAATCCCTGCTGCCGGCCGGCGGACAGTGCCTGCTTGAAACCGATCACATTGGGCAGATGCCAGGGCGGCACCAGCTTCTTGACATGGCGCACGACAAAATTGACCAGCAGGCCCTTGAGCCCGCCAATCATTTCACCCATCGGCGTCACCAGAACATGCTTGATGGCGGTGCGCGCAATCACCTTTTCAAGGACATGAGCAAAGTTCTCGACGATGACGATGGCGGTCGCGCCGGAATCCTTCAATTGATGTTCCAGCTCACGGGGCGTGTACAGCGGGTTGCAGCCAACCACGACGCAACCGGCGCGCAAGGCGCCAAAGAGGGCCACGGGATATTGCAGCATGTTGGGCATCATCAACGCGACGCGGTCGCCCCTTGCCAGCCCGCGCGCTTGCAACCAGCCGGCAAACGCCCGGCTTTGTTCATCCAGTTCCCGATAGGTCATCTCGCGCCCCATGCTGATGTAGGCGACCTTGTCGGCATAAGTCGTGCAGGCTTTCTCGAACAGGGCGACCAGCGAAGGCACGTCGTCGATGCTGATTTCCGCGGGTACGCCTTGTTGGTAACTGTGCAACCAGATTTTTTCCATGCCGCCTCCTCCTTGGTTTTATTGCTCGGCGCGAAACGTTGATTGGGAATTATGCATTAGATCGCTGGCATTCCCGCCCGCGCGAAACTGGCGGGCTTTTTGGGTTATCGGACAATCCCGGTATATTCAGACGCGCTCGAAAATGCCCGCTGCTCCCATACCGGTACCAATGCACATCGTCACCATGCCATATTTGCCTCCGGTGCGCTGCAGGCCATGCACCACCGTCGCCGTGCGGATGGCGCCGGTGGCGCCGAGCGGATGGCCCAGCGCGATAGCGCCACCCAGCGGATTGACCTTTTCCGGATTCAGGCCCAGTTCCTTGATGACGGCCAAGGACTGCGCGGCGAAGGCCTCGTTGAGTTCGATCCAGTCGAGATCGTCCTGCTTGATGCCGACCTGTTCCAGCACGCGGGGAATCGCCGCCACCGGGCCGATACCCATGATCTCGGGCGCCACGCCACCGACGGCATAACCGGCGAAGCGCGCCAGTGGCGTCAGATTGTGTTCCTTCAGCATCCTTTCCGAAACCAGCATGACCGCGGCGGCGCCATCGGACATCTGCGAAGAATTGCCGGCTGTCACCGAGCCGCGGGCATGGAATACCGGACGCAGCTTGGCGAGTTTTTCCAGGCTGGAATCGGGGCGCGGACCTTCGTCGTTCCCGGCCGTCCGGCTATTGACGCGGATTTCACCGGTCTGCAGATCCGGCAGGTTTTCATGGATCGGATAGGGTGTCGTTTCGGCCATGAAGTGGCCGGCGGCGATGGCCGCACACGCCCGGCGGTGCGACTCGACGGCAAAGGCGTCCTGCGCCTCACGACTGATCTGCCACTGGTTGGCCACCTTCTCCGCCGTCAGTCCCATACCGTAGGCAATGGCGATGTTCTCCTCCCTGGCGAAGAAGGCCGGATTCATCGCCATCTTGTTGCCCATCATCTGCGGCATCACGCTCATCGACTCGGTGCCGGCGGCGATCATCACATCGGCCAGCCCGAGGCGGATCTGGTTGGCGGCATCGGCCACCGCCTGCACACCCGACGAGCAGAAACGGTTGATGGTCATCCCCGGCACGGTGTTCGGCAGGCCGGCCAGTAGCAAGCCAATACGCGCGACGTTCATGCCCTGCTCGGCCTCCGGCATGGCGCAGCCGACGATCACGTCGCCAATCAATGCCGGATCGATCCCCGGCACCTGGACCAATACGGATTTGATGGCATAGGCCAGCATGTCATCCGGTCGCACATTCCTGAACATGCCGTTCTTCTTGGCCACCGGCAGACGCGTGGCGGCAACGATATAAGCTTCCTGAATTTGTCTCATGGGCACCTCTAAAATTCAAAAATTGAAGTCATTCCCGCGCAGGCGGGAATCCATAAGCCTGTCGCAACAGAACCTGACTATGGCTTCCCGCCTGCGCGGAAATGACGGGCAGACTCAATTCCTCAAGGGCTTGCCGGTTTCGAGCATGTGCTTGATCCGGGCCTGGGTTTCCGGCGTCTTCAGCAACTCGACGAAGTAGCGGCGCTCGATGGTGAGCAGCCATTCCTCATCGACCAGGCTGCCGGTTTCGACTTCGCCGCCACACAGGGCGATGGCCGCCGCCTTGGCGACCCGGTAGTCGTGCGCCGAGATCATGCCGCCCTCCTTCATGTTGACCAGCATCATCTCGAAGGTCGCGATGCCCGTCCTGCCGGCCACCGGAATGCCGCGTGGCATCAGGGGCGGCGCGTAACCGGCAGCCGCCAGCGCGCGCGCTTCGCCGATGGCGACATGCAGCAGTTCGTGTGCGTTGAAAAGGATGGTGTCGGTAGGTTTGGCAAACCCGTAATCGATGGCTTCCAGCGCGCTCTTGGCGACTTTGGCCATCGCGATGGTCATGAACGCCGGCTGCAGGAAGTTGAACACTTCGCCAGGGGTGGCCGATTGGGCGGCCCACTCGGCGGCGCGCACGGCGAACTCCTTACAGCCGCCGCCGGCCGGTATCAGGCCGACGCCGGCCTCGACGAGACCGATGTAGCTTTCCAGCGCCATCACGCGCTTGTCGGCATGCATCAGGAATTCGCAGCCGCCGCCCAGCGCCATGCCCTGCACGGCGGTCACCACCGGCAACTGTGAATACTTGATGGTTTGCGAGGCGCGCTGGAATTTCTCGACGGTTTTTTCGAGCCGGTCGAACTGGCCGGCCACGCAGGCTTCGGACACCTGCTGCAGGTTGGCGCCGACGGCAAACGGCGCCGCGTGCCAGAGCACCACGCCATCCAAAGTCGTTTCAGCTTGCCGCACGGCGGCGATCAGGCCATCCAGCACCTCGTCGCCGATGGTGTGCATCTTCGACTTGAAGGAAATGATGCCGATGCCGGCATCGACCTCAGGCAAGCGCCACAGGCGCACGCCATCATTTTCGAACAGCGTTTCGCCGGACTTTTCCGGCGCCGTCCCGCCAGCGCCGACTTTGGGCGCCGTCCCGCCCAATCCTCCCAATATTGTCTCCGGGAACAATTGACGCTGATAGACCGGCAGTGTCGAACGCCCCACATAGGCGTTCTTGCTGGCGGAATACGAACCCTGCGGGGTATGCACACCCGTCCGGCCGGTTTCCAGCGCCCAGGCCGGCAGCGGCGTGTCGCTCATCGCCAGCCCGGCGGCAATATCGGCCGCAATGGCCTGGGCGATAGCGGCCCAACCCGCCAGTTGCCAGGTCTCGAACGGCCCCTGCGACCAGCCGAAGCCCCAGCGCAGGGCGAAATCGACATCGCGCGCGTTGTCGGCGACATGCTCCAGTTGCACGGCACAGTAATGGAAGACATCGCGGAACATGGCCCAGAGGAACTGTGCCTGCGGATGTGTGGACGCGCGCAGCGCAGCGAATTTCTCGGCGGGACTCCTGATCTTCAGGATGGCGGCCACCTCGTCGGCAACCTCGCCCGCCGAAGTACGGTAATCCTGCTGCGCCAGATCGAGCACCTGGATTTCCTTGCCCTGCTTCCTGAAGATGCCGCAACGGGTCTTCTGCCCCAGCGCACCTTTTGCGACCAGCGCGGCAAGCCACGCCGGGGAAGTGAAATAACGATGCCAGGGATCGTCCGGCAGGGTGTCCTGCATGGTCTTCACGACATGCGCCAGCGTGTCGAGGCCGACGACATCGGCGGTGCGATAGGTTGCGCTCTTCGGACGACCGATGCGCGGGCCGGTCAGCGCATCGACCGCGTCGAAACCGAGGCCGAAAGCCTGGGTATGGTGCATGGCGGCGAGCATCGAAAACACGCCGATGCGGTTGGCGACGAAATTCGGCGTATCCAGCGCGCGGATGACACCCTTGCCGAGGCGCGAGGTCAGCCAGGTTTCCAGCGCATCCAGCGTGTCGGGGGCCGTGCTCCGGGTCGCAATGATCTCGACCAGGTGCATGTAACGCGGCGGGTTGAAAAAATGGATGCCGCAAAAGCGCGGTCGAACCTCTGCCGGCAGCCCCTCGGCCAGCATGTTGATCGACAGGCCAGAGGTATTGGAAGCGATGATGGCATCAGCGCCCAGATGCGGCGCGATCTTCGCGTACAGATCGTTCTTCCAGTCGGTGCGCTCGGCGATCGCCTCGATTACCAGATCGCATTCGGCCAGCAGCGGCAGATGGTCGTCGTAATTGGCCGCGTCGATGAATTTCAGCCGGCTCTGCGTGCCCAGCGGCGTGGGTTCGAGCTTCTTCAGGCTGTCGATGGCCTTTTGCACAATGCCGTTCTTGTCGCCCGAGGAAGCTCGCCGGGCCGCCCCAAGAGCTTCCTGCCCCCCTTGGGGGGGAGAACCGAGCGAAGCGAGGTTTTCGGGGGGGGGCTTTATTTCTGGGAGATCGAACAGCACGACCGGAACATTTGCGTTAACGAGGTGCGCCGCAATCTGCGCCCCCATCACACCCGCCCCAAGCACGGCGGCCTTCTTCACGATCAGTTTTTTCAAGTGACCCTCCTTTGGCTGCGGCAAATTGGCACGTTAAAGCGTGTTAAACCCAGATTGTCCATTAGCTAACTTTCATGGTCGGTGAAACCACCCGCTGATGATGAAACACATTAAGGGCAATCGACGCCCCCCACCCCCAGCCCCCGCCCCGAGGCGGGGGTCGAAGTTTGTTCGCTGCGCTCAGGGGGATTACGCGGCGTCAAATGGTGTGTTTCACGTTAAAAAACACCGTCATTCCCGCGCGTCATCCCCGAATGCTCTTATCGGGGACGGGAATCCATGGTCTGGTAACCGTTGCGACACGCTTATGGATTCCCGCCTGCGCGGGAATGACGCGACCCTGATGGATAATGATGGTTAAACGAACGTTTGATTATATGAAGAAGCACCCTGCTGTCAAGCGACTTTTTTTTCGCATGCAGTACAACTTTGAGCAGAGTCCGCAGTAGTATTCAAAAAATAAAAAGTAGCCTGTCAAGAATGGCCGGTACCCCCGGCCCACCACCGAGGAGGAGAGTTGCATGAGACAAGAGTCAGGGAGTTCGCACGCCCCGCAGTTTCGCCACAGCAAGATCGGCACTGCGATTGCATTGGCACTTATGGTCGGAGCGCCCGCGGCCTTCGCCTTCGAGTTCAAGTCGGGCGAAGTCACCGGCAGTTTTGATACCACGATTTCTTTCGGTACGTCTTGGCGGATGCAAGGACGTGACCCAGCGCTGGTCAGCATCATGAATGGCGGCACCAGCCGCTCACCCAATGAGGACGACGGCAACCTGAACTACGGCAAGAACGATGCATTCTCAAGTCCGTTCAAAGTAACCCACGAACTGGCGTTGAAGCGCAATAACTTGGGCCTATTCGCCCGCGGCAGCTATTTTTACGACTTCGCCTACCAGAATCAGGACGTGAGCGCTGTCACGGGCTTTGGTCAGAGAGGCAAAGACCGGCTTGGCGCCGATGCAGAAATGCTTGACATGTTCGTTTATGGTTCGTTCGACGTCGGCGGCCGCAAACTGAATGGCCGCCTGGGCCAACAACTGGTGAGCTGGGGCGAGAGCACCTTCATCCCTAACGGCATCAACATTGTCAACCCTGTGGACGTTGCCAAGCTGCGGAGCCCAGGGGCAGATCTGAAAGATGCGCTGCTACCCACGCCGATGATCTGGGCCTCACAAGAACTGTCAGATACGGTAACAGTAGAGGGTTTTTACCTGACCAATTTCAACAAGGTGCGAATTGATCCGCGGGGAAGCTATTTCAGCAGCAGCGACATCCTCAGCGACGACGCGGATAAGGCCTTTATCGGCTTCGGGCGCCGCCTGGATCAACACTTTCCATACGTCATGTCGGGAACCACAGGCTCCCTCAACAACCTGATAGGTCAAGTCTGGCTTCCCCGCTTGGCGGACCGCAATCCGAAGGATAGTGGCCAGTATGGTTTTGCCGCGCGATTGTTCCTTCCCGAACTCAACAATACCGAGCTAGGCTTTTATCATGCGAACTACCACAGCCGCACACCCTTCGCGTCTGGCATCAAGGGCACCTCGACCAACGTTCTCGCTCCTGGTACCGCTAGATACTTTGCGGAATACCCTGAAGACATCCGACTCTGGGGGGCGAGTTTCAATACTGCCGGACCTGGTGGAGTAGCACTGCAGGGTGAATACTCTTACCGCCCGAATCAGCCACTCCAGCTTTCCTCGATTGAGCTTCTGCTCGCGGGACTCGGCTTATCAAACAACATCACGGGAAGCACTGTGATTGCCCCTGGCAATGAAATTAGTGGTTATCGACGCGTTGAAATGCACCAGTTGCAGTTCACCGGAACCAAGGCCTTTGGCCCAACCTTTGGCGCCGAGCAACTGGCAGTGGTCGGCGAGGTGGGTTACACCTATCTCGACCTTCCTTCCAACCTGTTATTTAACGGACCCGGTGTATTTTTGCCCGCACCCGGGTCATTTGATGCGGCGAATGGCTCGTTCCAGCGCGAGGGATATGCCACCCGGAACTCATGGGGTTATCGGCTGTTGGCGAAGCTGGATTACCCCAATGCGATTGCCGGTGGCACTCTGTCGCCACGAATCGCATTTTCCCACGACGTAGATGGAGTCAGCCCGACCTTCAACCAGGGGGTCAAGGCGATGACTATCGGGTTAGGCTTCAATTTCCGGCAGAGTTGGCAGGCAGATATCGCTTACACCACCTACTGGGGCGGCAGGACCTATTCCGGGACGGACAGCGGCGCAGGGGCAAACGCCTATACCGCCATTGCAGGACAAAGCCCGACTTGGGCAAGCAGCGCCAATCCACTCAAGGATCGCGACTTCCTGTCGGCAAGCCTGAGCTACGCGTTCTGATCTGTTTAATAGATCACAAGACCAAGAATTAGGAGATTCGCAATATGAAAAAATCCATTTCCCTGCTGGGCGCAGCCTGTGTGCTGGCCTTCGCCGGCACCTCGGCGGCGCTGGCCGCCGATCCTTCCGCCCTCGGCAAGACGCTGACTGCGATGGGGGCCGAAGTCGCCGCCAATGCGGCCGGCACCATCCCCGCCTTCACTGGCGGCATCACCAAGCCGGTGGCCGGCTATGTCGCCGGTGGCCACTATCCCGATCCGTATGCGGCTGACAAGCCGCTGTTCACGATCGACGCGAGCAATGCCGAGAAGTACAAGGCGAGCCTGACGCCGGGCCAGATGGCGCTGCTCAAGAAGTATCCGACCTGGAAGATGAATGTCTATCCGACGCAGCGCAGCGCCACCTTCCCCAAGGCCAACCTCGACGAAACGATCGCCAATGCCACGCGGGCCAAACTGTCCCCTGGCGGCAACGGCGTCACCGGCACCACGGGTGGCGTGCCCTTCCCGATTCCCAAGGATGGCCAGGAGGCGATCTGGAACACTACCCTGCGCTACAAGGGCGACACCTACGCGATGAACTGGAGCCAGGCGGCGGTGACCCGCGATGGCGCCTACACACCGGTGCGCTTCGAGTATGAATACGATTTTCACTATGGCAGCCTCGCCCGCTCCGAGAAAGAGCGCGAGCCGAACAAGCTGGCCCACTTCCTGCAAACGGTGACGGCGCCGGCGCGGCTGGCCGGCCAGATCCTGCTGATTCACGAGACCGTCGACCAGGTCAAGGAACCGCGTTCCGCCTGGACCTACAACCCCGGACAACGGCGCGTGCGGCTGGCGCCCAACGTCGCCTACGACAACCCGGGCACCGCCGCCGACGGCCTGCGCACCACCGATGACTTCAACATGTTCAACGGCGCCACCGACCGTTACAACTGGAAACTGCTGGGCAAGCAGGAACTGTATGTGCCCTATAACTCATACAAGCTTTCCGGCAACCAGCTGAAGCTCAGCGACGTCCTCAAGCCTGGGCACATCAATCCGGAACACGCGCGCTATGAACTGCACCGCGTCTGGGTGGTCGAGGCGACGCTGAAGGAAGGCACCAGCCACATCTACAAGAAGCGCGTCTTCTACATCGACGAGGATAGCTGGATGATCATGGTGACCGACAAGTATGATGCCCGCAACGAACTGTGGCGCGTGGCGGAACAGCATTCGATCAACTTCTCCGATGTGCCGATGGCTTACGGCACGATCGAGGTGCACCACGACCTGCAATCCGGCCGCTACCTGGCCATGGGTCTGCGCAACGAAGAATCGAAGGTCTACGAGAAGATCAAGCGCAGCGCGGCGGACTTCACGCCGGCCGGCCTGCGTGGCGCCGGCACGCGTTAAGCGCGCCATTTCGCCATTCCCCATCCGCGCAGGACGCTGGTCCAGCGCGGATGGATAGTAATAGCCCCGATTCGTCATTCCCGCGCAGGCGGGAATCCATGGGCAAATGGATAAAGCCTTCTACGTTTACATGCTAGCCAGTGCGCGCTATGGAACCGTATATCTGGGAGTGACATCAAATCTGGTCAAGCGTGTTTGGGAACACCGGGAAGGGATGGTCGAAGGTTTTACGAAAAAACATGACGTTAAGCAGCTTGTGTGGTTTGAGGCTCATGACGATGCAATTTCTGCCATCACGCGAGAAAAACAGCTCAAAAAATGGAATCGCGAGTGGAAGATAAGGCTGATTCAGCGAGAAAACCCTTACTGGCGCGATTTGTATAAAGATATCGTTGGATAAGCTGCCTATGGATTCCCGTCCCCGATAAAAGCATTCGGGGATGACGCGCGGGAATGACGGAATTTTGGGAATGACGGAATTTTGGGAATGACGGAATTTTGGGAATGACGGCATTTTGGGAATGGCGGCATTTTGGGAATGGCGGCATTTTGGGAATGAAGGGGGCACGGGAATGACGGGGACACGGGAATGACGTTGATATTTATTGCCTTAGCTGGGCAAAATCGCCTGGCGCCTTGAATGAACAAGGTTATCGGACTCGGTTTCGCGATATTTGTCGCGCTGGCGGCGAGCTTTGCCTTTTCCGCGCGCAAGCTTCCGCCAATGCCGGCGACGGAAATCCATATCGGCAAAGCCCTGCTGCTCGACGCGCAACGCACCGGCCAGCGTCTTGTCACGGTGGGCGAACACGGCTACATCTTTGTTTCCGACAATGAAGGCGATCTCTGGCGGCAGGCGCCGACGGCCACGGATGCCACGCTCACCAGTGTCGCCTTTGCCGATGTGCAGCTCGGCCTGGCGGTCGGCCATGACGCGACCATCCTGCGCAGCGCGGACGGCGGCAGTTCATGGCAGGAAGTTTTTCGTGACCCTGAACAGTTGCGACCCTTGCTCAGTGTCATGTTCATCGACAGGCAGCGTGCCATCGCGGTCGGCGCATATGGGGCCTATTTCGAAAGCCTGGATGCTGGCGTGACCTGGGCGGAGCGCAAGATCAGCGAAGAAGACCGGCATTTCAACGCACTGACACGCCTCACGGACGGTACGCTGTTATTGGCCGGCGAGGCCGGCACGTTGTTGCGCTCCGGCGATGGCGGCGCACAATGGGAAAAACTGGCGCCGCCCTATGCCGGTTCCTTTTTCGGACTGCTGCCGCTGGCGCAAGACAGTGTCCTGGCCTTCGGCATGCGCGGCAACATCTTCCGCAGCGACGATCGCGGGACAAGCTGGCAAGCGGCGGTTTCGGACAGCGAGAACGCTTTATTCGGCGGATTGACACACGATAATGGCCTGGTCGTGCTGGTGGGCCAGAACGGAACAGTCCTGGTCAGCCGGGATAACGGCCACTCATTCAAGCGCATCGCAAAACAGGCCAGCCGCGTCCTGAGCTCGGTGCAAAGCCTCTTGCCGCAAGCCATGGCAAAAAACGGCGCGGAAACAATTCTGGTTTTCGGTGAGGATGGTCCGACCCGCATCGCGCTGCCGCCCGGGAGCCGGCAATGAAAGCGAACCTGGTGGTGCGCACCATCGGCAACGTGCTGTTTTCCTGGCGCCGCGGCTTCCTGGCCCTCTTTGTGCTGATCACCCTCGGCTTGCTCTGGTCGGCGACGCATCTGCGCGTGGATGCGGGATTCGAGAAGATGATCCCGCTCCAGCATGAGTACATGCAGACCTTCACTGCTTACCAGAAGACCTTTGGCGGCGCCAACCGCATTCTGGTCGCCCTGCGTCAGCAGGAAGGGGACATCTACAACCCCGAGTTCCTGCGCACGCTCAAGGCGGTGACCGACGAGGTGTTTTTCATCCCCGGTGTCGACCGCGCCACGGTGACCTCGTTGTTCACGCCGAATGCCCGCTTCATCGAGGTGGTCGAGGACGGCTTCGCCGGTGGCAACATCATTCCGGCCGATTTCAGCGGCAGCGCCGCGGACATGGAGACCGTCCGCATCAATGTGCTCAAGTCGGGGCGGGTCGGCCGCCTGGTGTCCAACGACTTCAAGGGGGCACTGGTCAGCGCCGAGCTGCTGGAGATAGACCCGACGACCGGCGCCAGGCTGGACTATGTCGCGGTGGCGGAGCAACTCGAGAAAATCCGCGCCACGCACCAGCGGGAGTCCGGACTTCAGGTACACATCATCGGCTTCGCCAAGGCGGTTGGCGACATTACCGAAGGTGCGCGCGAGGTGCTGGAGTTTTTTGTGATCGCCTTTGCCATCACCGCGGCCTTGCTCTACTGGTATTCCGGCTCGGCCAAACTCTCCGCGGTGGCGCTGCTCTGCGCGCTGATCCCGGTGATCTGGCTGCTCGGCCTGCTGCCGCTGCTTGGCTACGGCATCGATCCCCTGTCGATCCTGGTGCCCTTCCTGATCTTCTCGATCGGCGTCAGCCATGCCGTGCAAATGACCAACGCCTGGCAGATCGAGGTGCTGAATGGCGTGGACGGGCTGGCCGCCGCGCATAACTCGTTCCTCAAGCTGTTCATGCCCGGCGCGATGGCCCTGCTCGCCAACGCGCTCGGTTTCATCGTCATCCTCTACATCCAGATCGACATCGTGCGCGAGCTGGCGATTACCGCCAGCCTGGGCGTGGCGCTGATGATCGTCACCAACAAGATGTTGCTGACGATCCTGCTCTCCTGGATGCATCTGTCACCCGATGAAGTGAAGCGCTCGAGCGGCAAGAAACGCCGGGGCGACCGCTTGTGGATGTCGCTCAAGGGCTTTGCCGAGCCCCGCAAGGCGGTGTGGATCCTGTTGCTGGCGGCGCTGCTGCTGGCGGCGGCCACCTGGCAGGCGCGCGACCTGCGCACCGGCGACCTCGGCAAGGGAGTTCCGGAGCTGCATGACGACTCGCGCTACAACCGCGATACCGCCGCGATCGTCGATTCGTTCTCGATTGGCGTCGATGTGCTGTCGGTCATCGCCCAGTCACGCAATGTCGATGGCGCCTGCACCCATCACGATGTCATGAGCCTGATCGACCGCTTCGAAACAACCATGAAGAACGTGCACGGCGTGCAGGGCGTGCTGTCCTTGCCCGGCATGGCGAAGATCGTCAATGCCGGATGGAACGAGGGCAATCCGCGCTGGCGGGTACTGTCGCGCGACCCATCGATCCTTGCCCAGTCGGTAACGCCGATCGATACCAGCACCGGCCTGCTCGACACCGACTGCAACGCGATGCAGGTAATGATCTTCACGCAAGATCATCAGGGCACGACGATTGCGCACATCGTCAAGGAGATCAAGAAATTCATCGCGGCGAATCCCTCCGACAATCTCGAATTCAAACTGGCCTCGGGCAATGTCGGGGTCATGGCGGCGACCAACGAGGCGGTCGATGCCGCCGAAGTCACCATGCTGCTGTTGCTGTTCGGTTCGATCAGCCTGTTGTGTTTCCTCGAATTCCGCTCCTGGCAGGCGACCCTCTGCATCGTCCTGCCGTTGACCATCGTCGCCGTACTCTGCAACGCCTTGATGGCGCTGCTCGGCATTGGCCTCAAGGTCTCGACGCTGCCGGTGATCGCCCTCGGCGTCGGCGTCGGCGTCGACTACGGCATCTATCTTTACGAGCGCATGGCCAACGCCATGGCGCGCGGCCGCAAGCTGTCCACTGCCTTCTATCAGGCGCTCCGCCAACGCGGCACGGCAATCGCATTCACCGCGGCGACGATGTCCATCGGCGTGGGCACCTGGGCCTTTTCGGCACTCAAGTTCCAGGCCGACATGGGCATCCTGCTGGCCTTCATGTTCCTCGTCAATATGCTGGGGGCGCTGCTGCTGCTGCCGGCACTGGCCGCGCTGCTGCTGCGGAAAACGCCTAAAACAGCAACAGTGGCGGTTCGGACAGGAAGCTGATCAACCCAGTTTTGTCATTCCGGCGGAAGCCGGAATCCAGTACTTCAGGCATCTGGATTTAACGTGACACGTGGATCATTTTCGTGAAACATAATTCAACCACCGTCATTCCCGCGAAGGCGGGAATCCATACTGTGGCGGTCAGACTGATGGACTATGGATTCCCGTCCCCGATAAAAGCATTCGGGGATGACGCGCGGGAATGACGGTTTCATCATCAGGGGTGGTGTCTCCGCCATGAAAGTTAGCTACCGGCCCACCTCCTCACGATACTTCAGCGGTCCGCCGGTGAATGGCGCAAAGCCGGTGCCAAAGATCACGCCGGCGTCGGCCAGTTCGGCATCGGCAACGACACCGTCGGCGACCAGTTTTTCGGTGCGGTCGATCAGTGGTTTGACCAGACGCGCGGCCAGATCCGCCGGCGCCGTCCCGCCAGCGCCGACTTTTGGCGAGGGTGGGACGCCCACCAGTCCGCCAGCGCCGACTTTCTGCGCCTTGCCGCTGCTCCAGTCATAGAAACCATGGCCGGTCTTCTTGCCCAATTGTTTCTTTTCGACCAGCGCGAGCAGGCATTGCGGCGGTTCGGCGCCATCGGCCAATTGCTTGCCGGCCGCCAGCGCGATGTCGAGGCCGACGGTGTCGGCCAGTTCGATCGGGCCCATCGGCATGCCGAAGGCGAGCATGGCCTCATCGACCGCCGCGGGAGAAATTCCGGCATCGACGGCGCGCATCGCGGCCAACATGTAGGGCGCCAGCACGGCATTGACCAGAAAACCCGGCGTGCTTTTCACCGGCAGCGGCAGC
Source organism: uncultured Methyloversatilis sp. (assembly GCA_964580925.1). Lineage (GTDB taxonomy): Bacteria > Pseudomonadota > Gammaproteobacteria > Burkholderiales > Rhodocyclaceae > Sulfuricystis. The sequence continues at coordinate 18,866 of CAZOMI010000024.1, read as the reverse complement.
TTGTCGATCTGCCGCACAAAGGCGCAGGCCGCCTGCACCATCGCCGGATCGGCGCCCTCGGCGGCGACTACCTCGACCAGGGGCATCATCGCCACGGGGTTGAAGAAGTGGATGCCGACCAGCCGCTCGGGCCGTTGCAACACGCTGCGCAAATCCTCCAGCCGCAGGCTTGAGGTATTGGTCGCCAGCACTGCGCCCGGCTTCATTTGCGGCTCCAGCGCACGGAACAGCGCGTGCTTGGCTTCGACATTCTCGAAAATCGCCTCGATGACGACATCGGCATGCGCCACGCCATTGCCCTGTTCATCTGGAATCAGCCGGTCAAAGGCCTCGCGCACCCGCAGGGGTTCGCGCAGACGCCGGGTGAACAAGGCATGGGCGCGCTGCAGAGCCGGGGTGATGCGCTCCAGGCTCTGATCCTGCAAGCTCACGGTCATGCCACGCAGCACGCACCAGGCGGCGATATCGCCGCCCATCACGCCGGCGCCGATCACGTGGACCCGCTGCGCCTTGAAGTCGGATTCCTTGCCGAAACTTTTCAAGCGCTCCTGCAGGAAAAAGACCCGCACCAGATTGCGCGCCGTTGAGGAATTGATGATGCGATCGAGCACCTCTGGCGCCGCCAGCGCATTGCCCCGATGCTTCGCCCACAGGTCGATGATCGCGTAAGGCGCCGGATAATGTTCCGGCCGGGCCTTCCTGGCGACCTGCTTGCGCGCGCCGTTGGCTACGATGAATTTCAGCGGGCCATTCAAGAGCCGCTGCAACAGGGGCAGCTTGCGGCGCGATTGGCCGGACAACACCAACTGGCGCGCGGCAGCGGTCATGACGCGCGGCGGCACCGCTTCGTCGGCGAGACCCATGCGTTTGGCGCGCTTCGCATCCAGCGTCTTGCCCGTCAGCATCAGGTCCAGCGCGGCAGCCGGCCCGATGCGCCGCGGCAGGCGCAACATGCCGCCCCAGCCGGGGAAAATGCCGAGCATCACTTCCGGCAGTCCGAATTTCGTACCCGGTTCGTCGACCGCCAGCAGGTAACGGCAGGCCAGCGCCAGCTCCAGCCCGCCGCCCAGGCAGTGCCCCCGCACCAGCGCCAGCGTCGGATAAGGCACGGTGGCGAGCCGGTTGAATAGCTCCCAGCCGCGCGCGATCAGCGCCCGGCCTTTTGCGGCGCTATCCAGTTGGGTGAATTCCTGGATGTCGGCCCCGGCGATGAAGCCCGCCGTCTTGCCCGAACGGATGATCAGGCCCTTGGGCGGTGAGCGCTCCAGTTGGTCGAGGAGTTCCTTGAACTCAGCCAGAACTTCGGCCGACAGGGCATTGGTAGACTCTCCGGCCCGGTCGATGGTAGCCCAGACCAGATCGTTGTCGTCGCGTTCGATTTGCCAGTGTTTCATCTCAACAGGTCTCCACCAGCATTGCGCCACCCAGCCCACCGCCGATACAGATGGTGGCGATACCGCGGCGGGCCTTTTCACGGCGCAGCACATGCAGCAGGTGCAACACGATGCGCGCTCCCGAGGCGCCCACCGGATGGCCGATCGACACCGCTCCGCCGTCGACGTTCAGGCGGCTGTCATCCAGCGCACCCAGCGCACCCGGCAAATCGAGCTGCTCGCGGCAATAGGCCTCGTCCTGCCACGCGGCCTGACAGGCCAGCACCTGCGCGGCAAAGGCTTCGTTCAGCTCCCAGTAATCGATGTCGGCCAGCGTCAGATCGTTCCGCCGCAGCAGCGGCGTCGACGCATGGACCGGGCCGAGACCCATCAGCGCCGGGTCAAGACCGGCCCACTGACTGTCAACGATGCGGCCAAGCGGCTTGAGGTTCCAGCGGGCGACCGCCGCCTCGCTGGCGAGCACCACCCAGGCTGCGCCATCGGTAATCTGCGAGCTGTTGGCGGCGGTGATGTTGCCGTACTTCTTGTCGAAGAACGGCTTCGGCTTGGCCATGCCGGCCAGGCTGGCATCGTCGCGCACGCCATCATCCACGGCATAGACCGTGCCATTGGCATCCACGACCGGCACGACCTCGTCGAAATGCCCGGCCGCCCGCCCGGCGAGCGCCCGCTGATGGCTGCGTACCGAAAACTCATCCATCTGCTGGCGCGTGATACCAAACTTCCAGGCAAGGTTTTCCGCCGTCTGTCCCATCAGCAGGCCGACCATCGGATCGGTCAGGCCCTTCATCAGCCCGATCACGGGAGAAAACAGTGCGGCGGGCTTGAGCTTCAGGAAATGGCCAAGCTTCTGCCCTGCGGTACGCATCTGCATCATCGCGGCGAACCAGCGCACCATGGCATCGGAATACAGCAGCGGCGCGCGCGACAGCGCATCGGCGCCACCGGCCAACACCAGCTCGGCACGGCCCGCCTGGATATTCACCATGGCGGAATCGATGGCCTGCATGCCGGAAGCGCAGTTGCGCATCACCGTCCAGCCCGGCACCTTATGACCACAGCCGAGGCGCAACGCCACCAGGCGGCCGATGTTGGTTTCATCCGGCGAGGGCGCGGCGCAGCCAAGGATCACTTCATCCAGGTCCCGCGGCGCAAAGGGCTGGCGCAGCAGCAGCGCACGCCCGGCCTGCGTCGCCAGGTCGGAAGCGGCGAACGGGCCGGGGCCGGTTTTTGCCTTCAAAAACGGCGTGCGCGCGCCATCGACGACATATATCGCTTTTCCGCTCATGCTCAGGCCCCCATTCGGGATGCGGGAGGCTTGTTGGCGGTTGCCACATCGAAGTCGAAGGGAAAGTCGTCAACGCGCACGACGATGTCGCGCAAGGCATTGCGGCGCTTCATCACCGCATACTCGGCGGGTGAAATGACGCCCAGTTCGGCGGCGACAATTGCGATGTCGCGCACGTTGGCGCGCGGGTCGCCCTCAAAGCGCCCCGTCTTTTCGGCTTCGCGAATCTTCGCCTCGATCGGCTCGGCTTCCAGCGTGGCCTGCAAGGCCAGTTCGATGGCGCCGACCGGCTCGTTCTCGGTGGCCGGCAGATAGCATTCGGCCGTCAGGCGGTCGCGCGTCGCGGACGGCCCGATCAGCGCCTTGGCAACCTCGTGGCCCAGATCGTCGGAGGGGAAGACATACGGATGGCCCCAGGGAAAGATGCTGCGATGCAGGAAGGCGCCGACGAAACGATTCGGGAAATTGGCGATGACGCCGTCAAAAGCCTGCTGCGCCTGGTACATGGAATCCCAGATCGCCCAGTGGGCGAGCGGCGCGTCGGCAGCCTGGCGGCCATCGTCCTCGAAACGCTTCAACGTGCAGGACATCAGATACATCTGCGCGAGAATGTCGCCAAGGCGGCCGGAGAGTTTCTCGCGCCGTTTGGCGCTGCCGCCCAGCACCAGCAGCGAGATGTCCGTGAGGAAGGCGAAGGCCGACGAAAAGCGCGTGATCTGCTGGTAATAACGGCGCATGGCCGGCGCCACGTCGGCATCCACCCTGACGAAGTGCGAACCGGTCATGCCCAGCCACAGCGCGCGCAAGCCATTCTTCAAGGTGAAGCCGATGTGGCCGAAAAACGCCCGGTCGAATTCGGCGAGCCCCTGGTTGCGGTCTGGATTCTGCGCCGCCTGCATCTCGGGCAGCAGATAGGGATGACAGCGGATGGCGCCCTGACCGAAGATGATCAGCGAGCGCGTCAGGATATTGGCGCCCTCGACAGTGATGCCGATCGGCGTCTGCTGGTAGGCGCGGCCGAGGAAGTTGGACGGGCCGAGGCAGATGCCCTTGCCGCCGATGACGTCCATGCCGTCATTCACCACCTTGCGGGCGCGCTCGGTAACGTGGTACTTGGCGATGGCGGAAACCACCGAGGGCTTCTCGCCCAGATCGACGGCGCCGGCCGTCATCTTGCGCGTGGCGTCCATCAGGTAGGTGTAGGCGCCCATGCGCGTCAGCGCCTCCTCGACACCCTCGAAGCGACCCACCGCCAGCTTGAACTGGTTGCGCACGCGGGCATAGCCGCCGACGGCGCGCGCCGCCAGCTGCGCCATGCCGACATGCGACGCCGGCAGCGAAATCGAGCGGCCCGCCGCCAGGCATTCCATCAGCATGCGCCAGCCCTGGCCGGCATTCGCCGGACCGCCGATGATGAAATCGAGCGGCATGAAGACATCCGTGCCGCGCGTCGGGCCGGTGGTGAACATCGCGTCGAGCGGAAAATGCCGGCGGCCGGTCTCCACGCCGGGATGATCGTAAGGCACGATCGCGCAGGTGATGCCGATGTCCTTTTTGCCGCCGAGCAGGCCGTCCGGGTCATACAGGCGGAAAGCCAGGCCGAGGATGGTGCACAGCGGCGCCAGCGTGATGTAACGCTTGTCCCAGGTGACGCGCATGCCGAGCACTTCCCGGCCCTGATGGAGCCCCTTGCAGACGATGCCGCTGTCGGGAATCGATGCGGCGTCTGAACCCGCCCAGGGCGAGGTCAGCGCGAAGGCCGGGATTTCGATCCCCTTGGCGAGGCGCGGCAAGTAGTGGCTTTTCTGTTCCGCGGTGCCGTAGTGCAACAACAGTTCGGCCGGTCCGAGCGAGTTCGGCACCATCACCGACACGGCCAATGCCGACGAGCGGGTGGACAGCCGGGTGATCACCTGCGAATGGGCGTAGGCGGAAAATTCCAGTCCGCCATAAGCCTTGGGAATGATCATGCCGAGAAAACCCTGGTCCTTGATGTAGCGCCAGGCGGCAGCGGGCATGTCATAAAGTTCGCGCGTCACCCGCCACTCATCGACCAGGCTGCACGCGGTTGCCGCTTCGTTGTCGAGGAAGGACTGTTCGGCGGCGGTCAGTTTCGGCTGCGGATAGGCATGCAACTTTTGCCAGTCCGGCCGGCCGCGGAATAGCTCGCCCTCCCACCATACGGTGCCGGCCGCCAGAGCCTCTTTCTCGGTATCCGACATCTGTGGCAACAGGGCGCGATAGGTGGCAAAAATGGGCCGGGTAATCAGCGCGCGGCGCAACGGCCGGACCAGAAACAGCGCAGTCGCCATTGCCAGGACGACAATGGCCAGCAGCATTCCAATGGAATCATACATTTATTGCATCTCCTCGAACTTGGGCAGGGGGGCGCGCAGGCCGCCGAGCAGAAAGGACATCAGCCGTGGCTGCAAACGGTCCAAACGATCCGTGGCATCTTCGTCATCGACCTGCCAGTCGGTCACCAGCCGCAAGGCATCCGTGCCGGCAATCGCATAGGACGTCGCGCCCAGCATGAAATGAAAACGCCAGGCGATTTCGGCGCGCGGCACATTGGGCAGCGCCTTGAACAGCGCCATCTTGTAGCGCTCGACCACTTCCTGGTATTCGTCGGCAAGGAAGGTGCGGATGAAGTCGGCCGGGTCGGTCAGGGTGCGCCCGAGCAGACGCAAGAAAGTGACACCGCCGCGCGCCTCGTCCTGCGCCATGCCCAGCAGCGTGCCGAAAAACCCCTCGACGATCTGCGAGGGCTTCAACGGCTTGCCGCCGGCCGCCTGCTCCAGCGCCGTCAGCACGCGCAAACGCTCGGTGTTCAGCCACGCCAGGCGGCGGCGGAACACCTCCTGCACCAAGGCCTCCTTGGAGCCGAAGTGGTAATTCACCGAGGCCAGGTTCACACCGGCCGCGCCGGTGATCTGGCGCATCGAGGCGCCGTCGAAACCATTGGCCGTGAACAACCGCTCCGCCGCATCGAGAATGCGCTCGCGGGTATCGACAGAACGCGTTTCCGCCATGAGCCCTCCCATTAATTCATACGTTCGTTTGAATGATATGGAAGATGCCCAATCCAGGCAAGCTTTTTGTTTGAGTCAGGTGAAAGTCGGCGCTGGCGGGACGGCTGTTCTGTTCAATCAGGGATGACACCTGCTCCATGTTCGCCGCGACATCCTGGCTATGGTTTTCCTCGCGAATGACATTGATGCGATTGCCCTGGGTCACCTTTTGACGCCATACGCAGATCATGGCATAGTGCGCCATATGCAGGCAAAACGTGTGTTTTATGACCGCGCGGAATTCCCCGATGGCGCCATCGTCGAGATGACCATCTGGGATGTTCCAAAACCGGTCGTGGGCAGTTCGCACCGTTTCAAGTACAGCCTGTTTTACGGTTATCCAGGCGACCGCATCGTTGGTTACGACAACGAGCGAGGGAAAGGCGACCACCGGCATCTTGGCGATAAAGAAGCGCCGTATCGCTTTTCAACGGTGGAAGCCCTGATGGCAGATTTTTTAGCGGATGTTCAACGTGCGCGAGGTGAATCATGAGCGGAACAATCAATCTTCACGTCGGCTCGATCGATGACATGGGCAAGCGCTTCATCGGCGCATGGCACAAGCTTGAGCAAGGCGCGGCGCTCGACGAAACGCACCTGACCTTTCTCGATCTGGAAACCATGGTATCGACGCTGTCGCCCAAGCGCTTGGCGCTGCTGCGCCATGTGCGGCAACACCCGGCCAAAAACATCGCCGCGCTGGCCAGGAGCCTGGGGCGAGACTACAAGCGCGTGCACGAGGATGTTGCCGCCCTGGTTCATGCCGGCCTTCTCGAACGCGATATCCCGGGTATTCGCGCCCCATACGACAGCGTGCATACCGAGATTTCGCTGGTTTGATGCCAGCTTGACCGTAAAAAAGTCGGCGCTGGCAAGGCGGCACGCGGCGCCAGCCGCAATCCGCTCTGCTCCGCTGCTAATAGTTGCGCCCCGTGATAAGCGAGCGCAGCGACAACAAGCGACGCAGTCGCGCCGTTGCGGCGTAGGCTAATGCCGGCATCGCCGGCGTTAAGCCGCGTAGCGGCGGCCGGAGGCAAAAACAACAGTCACCCCTCCCGCGAGGGGAGAAAAGCACACCCCAGCAGTCTCGCCGCCGGGCCGCCCCAAGGCGAGACGGCACGCGGCGCCAGCCGCAATCCGCTCCGCTGCTAATAGTTGCGCCCCGTGATAAGCGAGCGCAGCGAGCCATTGAGAACCCCCCGAGAGGGGGGCGAAGGGGGGCGGGCCTTACTTCTTGATCAACTCGAACCGCGCCACCACATCGCGCAGCACGACAGCGGTGGCTGAAAGCGACGCGGCGCCTTGCTTCGCGTTGCGTGCGGACTGGGTGTTCTGTTCGATCAGGGATGACACCTGCTCCATGTTCGCCGCGACATCCTGGCTGGCCACCGTTTGCTCACGCGAAGCGGCGGCGATACTTTCGGCCATGGCGGCCACCTCGTCGCTGGAAGCGCGAATCTGGTCAAGGCTGGTCACGCTGGCACGCATCATGCCCATGCCCGATTCGACTTCCCGCGCCGCCTGCTCCATCGACGACACCGCCTGCTGGGTCACCTTCTGAAATTCATTGACCGTGTTGTTGATATCGGCGGTCGAAGACGAGGTCCGTTCGGCGAGCTTGCGCACCTCGTCGGCAACCACGGCGAAACCGCGGCCCTGCTCGCCGGCGCGCGCTGCCTCGATGGCGGCATTCAAGGCCAGCAGATTGGTCTGCTCGGCGATTTCACGAATCGTATTGGTAATCACGCCGATCTTTTCGATCGCCCGGTTCAGGTCGCCAATGGTCGCGGAGGAGGCCTGCACCGCGCCCACCACGCGCGAGGTCGCCGCCATGCTGCTGTCCATGCTGCGCGTGGATTCCGCCACGAGGGCCTTCGACTGGGTCGCCGCCTGGGCGGTGCTGGCAACCGAACTCGCCACCTCGCCCACCGAGACGGTGAGCTCCTCGGTCGCCGCCGCCGTGCCCTGCACGCGGTCCTGCTGCTGCACCGACTGATCGACCACGCGATCCATTTCCGCCGCCAGATGCTTGCTTTCCTCGTCCAGCGCCTCCGAGACCAGACGCACCTCGTCGAGTGTCACCTTGAGATTGACCTGCATGGTCGCCAGGGCGCACATCAGCGCGCCGGCCTCGTCGCGACGGGAGATATCGACCTCGTCCGTGAGAATGCCGGCGGCAATGCGTTCGAAATGCGCAACGGACTGACGCATCGGCGCGACGATCGCCTTGACGAGGAGCCCGCCAATCACCACCACCAGCAGGATCGCCATCAGCGTGCCGGCAATTGCCGCATTGAGCAGCCAATCGTAGTCCCGTTCCGCGGCACTGTGCGCCTTATCGCCTTCCGCGAGAAGATAACTCTGCAGCGAATCGCCCTGCTCCAGCAATTTTCTGTAAAGGGGGTTTATCTTGCTCAGCAGCAGCGTCTGGGCGGTGTCGTAATCGCCGGCCTGCAGCGCATCCCGCGCAAGACTTATGCCTTCCTTCGAATAGGCGTCGCGTGCCGCGAAGAAGGCCTCGGCGAGCACCTTTTCCTCGCCATGCTTGGGTTTCTTCTCGTAGGCAGCGCGCAGCTCCTCGATGATCTTGCGGTTGGCCAGTGTCGCTTCGATATGCAGCGACACCGGATGATCGTGCATCTTGCTGTATTTATTTTCCGGGCTGTGCTGCAAACCGAGCATGATCTGCGAGCGATTATCGGCCAGCCGTTCGATCATCCTGGCGATGGCCACCGCCGGTTCCATATGCTCGTCGTAGGCCATGCGCAGCCGCTCATTGCTCTGGCCCAAGCCGACGACGCCAATGATCGAGCCAATCGCAATCATCACCGCCATCAGGGCCATCACGCCGATCAGGCGGGTACGAATGGACAAGCCCGCCAGCCAGCCACCGGTTTTCGGCAATTTGCCCTGGCCGGCATTGATCTTTTGGTAGAGCGCTTCGGCCTCGCGCACCTGTTCGCGCGACGGCTCGGAGCGCACGGACATGTAACCGGTGGTTTCGCCGTTTTTGCGCAGCGGCACGACAAAGGCGTCGACCCAGTAATGGTCGCCGTTCTTGCAGCGATTCTTGACGGTGCCGCGCCAGGGACGACCGGCTTTCACCGTCGCCCAGAGATCGGCAAACGCCGCCGCCGGCATGTCCGGATGGCGCACGATGTTGTGGCTCTTGCCGATCAACTCGGCCTTTTCAAAACCGGACAGAGCGATGAAAGCATCATTGCAATAAGTGATGATGCCACGCAGGTCGGTCTTGGAAACCAGGTATTTACCGACGGGAAAGGCTTGTTCACGTTGCGTGACGGGACCATTGTTTTTCATCGACTCGGTCTTTCTGGATAAAAGGATGGAATGACAATTGTCGGGCTGGAATTGTCGAGTTGGCACTGTGGTTTTTACATCATTTTGGTATTATAAAATTTGATCCAGCAGAAAGTTAAGCCAGAAAATGACCAAGAAGACACCCCATACCTCGGCTTCCCGGAATATCCGGCTGACGGCGGCGCTGTTCCTGGCCTTGTTGCCGGTGTTCGGCTTTTACATCCACGCCGAAAAACGCATCGATCGCGCTCACGAACAGCGCCACGCCGCATTTTTGCTGGCGGATGAGTTACGCCACTCTTCGGACGAGCTATCCCGCATGGCCCGCAGCTATGTCATGACCGGCAACCCACGGTTCAAACAGTATTTTCAGGACATTCTGGACATCCGCGACGGCAGGCTGCCGCGGCCGGAAAGCTATGGCCGTGCCTACTGGGACCTGGTGCTGGCCAATTCGCTGGCCAATCCGCAAGCGCTCCGCCCGCACGACGGTTCGACCATCGGCCCGACCATCGCCCTGCTGGATCTGCTGCGGCAGAGCGGTGTCAGCGACGCGGAATTCGCCCGGCTGGCCGAAGCCAAGGCGCATTCGGATGCCTTGACCGCACTGGAGCGCGCGGCCATGGACCTGGTCACGGCCAGCGGCGCTCTTGGCAAAAACCGCGCCGAATTTTGGTCGGCTGCCGAGCAGGCCAGGGCGCGGCTGATGCTGCATGACGAAAACTATCATCGGGCCAAGGCCGACATCATGCAGCCCATCAACGAGTTTTTCCTGATGATGGAACGGCGCGGCGCCGCCACCGTCCGCTCCGCGGAAGACCTCGCCATGCTGCTGCGGCTGCTGTTTATCGCCACCGCGCTGGCAGCGGCTTTCATGCTCTGGCGCACCTACGCGAACATGCGCGGGACGCTGGGCGGCAGCGTGGACGAAATCCACGCCCGGATACTCAGGATTGGTCGCGGCGACTTTTCCTCCGCCATCACGATCACCCCCGGCATGGAAAACAGCGTACTGGCGAAGTTGGCGGAAATGCAGGACAAACTGCATGCCCATGACATCGAGCAGCAACGTAACGAGGCTGCCCTGCTATCCACCACGGCGCACCTTAACGAAGCGCAGCGCCTTGCCCAGGTAGGCAGTTGGACGCTGGATCTGGCGCACGACAAACTCGTCTGGAGCGATGAGGTCTTTCGCCTGTTCGAGATCGACAAAGACCGGTTTGACGCCAGTTATGCCGCCTTCCTCGCGCTCATTCACCCGGACGATCGCGCGGCGGTGAACCAGGCCTATGGCGCGTCGCTGCAATCACGCACGCCTTACGAGGTCACCCACCGGCTGCTGATGCAGGATGGCCGCATCAAGTGGGTGCACGAACGCGGCACGTCGGACTTCGACGCGGCGGGCCGGCCATTGCGTTCCAGCGGCACGGTGCAGGACATCACCGAACGCAAGCTGGCCGAGGCCGAACTGCGCATCGCCGCCGCCGCTTTCCAGTCGCAGGAGAGCACGCTGGTCACCGATGCCCAGGGCGTGATCCTGCGTGTCAACGCGGCCTTTACCGCGACCACCGGCTACAGCGCCGCCGAGGTCGTCGGCCGGACGCCGGCGCTGCTCAGGTCGGGCCGGCACAACGCGGACTTTTATCGCGCCATGTGGGAGAGCATCGACCGCACCGGCGGCTGGCAGGGCGAGGTCTGGGACCGGCGGAAGGACGGCACGGAGTATCCGAAATGGCTGACCATCTCGGCGGTGAAAGACGAAAATGGCGCCGTCACCCATTACGTCGGCACGCATTTCGACATCACGGAAAGAAAACAGGCGGAAGAAAAGATCAACGCCCTGGCCTTCTTTGACACGCTCACCGGCCTGCCCAACCGGACGCTGCTGCTGGATCGCCTGAAACAAACCATGACGGTCAGCGCGCGCAACGCCAACCATGGCGCGCTGATGTTCATCGATCTCGACAACTTCAAGACGCTCAACGACACGCAGGGCCATGACATGGGCGACCAGTTGTTGAAACAGGTCGCGGAACGCCTGCGGAACTGCGTGCGCGAGGGCGATACCGTGGCACGGTTTGGCGGCGACGAATTCGTGGTGGTCCTGACCGGATTGAGCGCGCTGAAACAGGACGCCGCCGCCAGCAGCGAAGCGGTCGGCGAAAAAATCATCGCCGCGCTCGGCCAGGCGTTTTTGCTCGGCGCGGTGATGCACCGCGCCACGGCCAGCATCGGCATTGCCCTGTTCGACGGCGAGTCCCTCACGCTCGACGATTTGCTCAAGCAGGCCGACCTCGCCATGTACCAGGCCAAGGATGCCGGGCGCAACACACTGCGCTTCTTCGACCCGGCCATGCAGGCCGCCGTGATGTCGCGCGCCACGCTCGAAACGGAATTGCGCGCCGCCCTGCACGAGCGCCAGTTTCTCCTTCACTACCAGGCGCAGGTGGTGAGTGAAGGCCGTCTGACCGGCGCCGAGGTGCTGGTGCGCTGGCAGCATCCCGAGCGCGGCATGGTGTCACCGGCCGAGTTCATTCCCCTGGCCGAGGAAACCGGGCTGATCGTGCCGCTGGGCGAGTGGGTACTGGAAACCGCCTGCGCGCAACTCGCCGTCTGGGCGAAACAACCCGCGCTGGCCCATCTGAGCATCGCGGTGAATGTCAGCGCCCATCAGTTCCACCTGCCCGACTTCGTGGAGCGGGTGCTGATGACGCTCCGCCGCACCGGCGCGAATCCGCAACGGCTGAAACTGGAACTGACCGAAAGCCTGCTGGTCGCCCATGTCGAACAGATCATCGGGAAGATGTCCGCCCTGAAAGCAGAAGGCGTGAGATTCTCCCTCGACGACTTCGGCACCGGCTATTCCTCGCTGTCCTACCTCAAGCGCCTGCCGCTCGACCAGTTGAAGATCGACCAGTCGTTTGTGCGCGACGTGCTGACCGACCCCAACGACGCCGCGATTGCCAAAACCGTCGTGGCACTGGCCCATGGCCTGGGTCTGGGCGTCATCGCCGAGGGCGTCGAATCCGCGGCGCAGCGCGACTTTCTGGCTGGTGCGGGTTGTTATGCCTATCAGGGTTACTTCTTCGGCCGGCCAGGGCCGGTCCATGAGTTCGAGGCACTGGCGCGGCAGGGTTGACGGTCATGGAGCCACCACCACACATAATGAAAGCTGCGCGCCATGACCGCACCCTCTCCCCCAACCCATCCCGCAAGCCGGAGAGGGAAGCTATCTGCCTCCTCTCTCCCTCTGGGAGAGAGGTCGGGAGAGCGGGATTGGCCCGGCGGCAAGACTGCCTAACTTTCATGGTCGGTGAAACCACCCGCTGATGATGAAACACGTAAAAAGCAATAAACGCCCGCCCCTCCCAACCTCCCCTCGCGGGGAGGCGACTGGTTTGCTCGCTGCGCTCGATTATTTACTCGGCGTCAAATGGTGTGTTTCACGTTAATAAAAGTCGGCGTGACCGAAGGAAATCCCCGTGGGACTGGCAGGACGGCGTGTCCCGTATGAGGTACAGCGACTAAACGGTTGCAGCGCAAAGATGTTCTATGACACTGCGCACCTTGCCCATCGACTCATGCAGCACGGCCTCGATCTGCTCGAAACGGATCGAGCTGGCTGAGTCGCCGCGGCCGGCGGCCCAATTGGCCACGACGCACACCGCCGCGTAAGGGGTCTTCAATTCGCGCGCCAGCACGGCCTCCGGCATGCCGGTCATGCCGACGATGTCGGCGCCATCACGGACCAGGCGCTCGATTTCCGCGGCGCTTTCCAGTCGCGGCCCTTGCGTGGCGGCATATACCGCCGCACCGGACACCATTAATCCCACCGCGTCGCTGGCGCACAGCAGACGCTCGCGCAAGGCCCGATCGTAGGGTTCGGTGAAATCCACATGCACCACGGGTGCATCGCCGCCATCGAAAAAAGTGGCCAGCCGGCCCCAGGTGTAGTCGATGATCTGGTGCGGCACGACCAGTGCTCCGGGCTTGAGGTCATCGCGCATGCTACCCACCGAGGCGACTGAAACGATGCCATCCGCGCCGGCGGATTTCACGAGCGCCCAGAGGTTCGCACGGTAATTGACGCGATGTGGCGGAATCGTATGGCCATGCCCGTGGCGCGCCAGAAAAACCACCTGCTGGTGGCCGATCCTGCCGTAGGCCAGCGTTCCCGAAGGCGCACCAAAGGGGGTGCGCACCACCTCGCGCCGCTCGATTTCCAGGCTGGATAACTGGGTCAACCCACTGCCACCGATGATTGCCAACATTTATTTATCTCCCAAATAATCAAAGCGTTCACGGGCAGCGTGCTAGAATCCGCGCCCCTTTTCGTCAGACCGCGCTTTCCTGCGCCCCCCCCATTACCGATGTCCCGCCAACTGCGCAATATCGCCATTATCGCCCACGTCGATCATGGCAAGACCACTCTTGTCGACCAGCTGCTCCGCCAGTCCGGCACCTTCCGCGATAACCAGCAGGTAGCCGAACGGGTGATGGACTCGAACGACATCGAGCGGGAGCGCGGCATCACCATTCTCGCCAAGAACTGCGCCATCGACTTTGAAGGCACGCACATCAACATCATCGACACCCCGGGCCACGCCGACTTTGGCGGCGAGGTCGAGCGCGTGCTGTCGATGGTCGATGGCGTACTCCTGCTCGTCGACGCCGTCGAAGGGCCGATGCCGCAAACCCGTTTCGTCACGAAAAAAGCGCTCGCACTGGGACTCAAGCCGATTGTCGTCATCAACAAAATCGACCGTCCGGGCGTCCGTCCCGACTGGGTCATCAACCACACCTTCGACCTGTTCGACAAACTCGGCGCCACCGAGGAGCAACTCGACTTTCCCGTTATCTACGCCTCCGCGCTGAACGGCTACGCCATGCTGGCCTCGCGCACCCCCGGCACCGACATGCGGCCACTGTACGAAGCGATCCTGCGGCATGTGCCACCACCCAAGGTTGATTCAGATGCGCCGCTGCAGTTGCAGATCTGCTCGCTCGACTACAACTCCTATGTCGGCAAGATCGGCATCGGCCGCATCACGAAGGGCCACATCAAGCCCGGCCAGCAGATCGCCGTGATGTATGGCGACGAGGCGCGCGGCCTGGCCAAGGTGGGCCAGGTGTTGACCTTCCACGGCCTGGAACGCCAGCCAGCCCTCGATGCCGAAGCCGGCGACATTGTTTTGGTCACCGGCATCGAGCAGGTAAACATCGGCGTGACGCTTTGCGCCGTCGACAACCTCGACCCTCTCCCCCCCATCACGGTGGACGAACCGACGCTGACGATGAACTTCCAGGTCAATACCTCGCCGCTCGCCGGCAAGGAAGGCAAATACGTTACCAGCCGCCAGATTCGCGAGCGGCTCAACAAGGAATTACTGTCCAACGTCGCCCTGCGCGTCGTCGAAACCGAAAACGCCGATGTTTTCGAGGTTTCCGGACGCGGCGAACTGCACCTGACCATCCTGCTCGAAAACATGCGCCGCGAAGGCTACGAACTTGCCGTCTCGCGCCCGCGCGTCATCTTCCATGAAGTCGACGGCGAAAAGCAGGAACCCTACGAAATGCTCACGGTGGATGTCGAGGAAGGCAACCAGGGCGGCGTCATGGAGGAACTCGGCCGGCGCAAGGGCGAACTGCAGGACATGCAGCCGGACGGTCGGGGCCGCGTGCGGCTCGAATACCGCATCCCGGCGCGCGGCCTGATCGGCTTCCAGGGCGAGTTCCTCACCCTGACGCGCGGCACCGGCCTTGCCAGCCACGTCTTCGACGAATACGGCCCCTGGGCCGGCGTCATGGCCGACCGGCGCAATGGCGTGCTGGTCTCCGCCGAGGATGGCCCTGCCGTCGCCTATGCATTATGGAAACTGCAGGATCGCGGCCGCATGTTCGTCAGCCCCGGCGACGCACTCTACGAGGGCATCATCATCGGCATCCACAGCCGCGACAACGACCTGGTGGTCAACCCGATCAAGGGCAAGCAACTCACCAACGTTCGCGCTTCGGGCACCGACGAAGCCGTCCGCCTTGTACCGCCGATCCAGCTAACCCTGGAATCCGCCGTCGAGTTCATTGCCGACGACGAACTGGTCGAAATCACGCCCAAGTCGATCCGCCTGCGCAAGCGCTTCCTCAAGGCGCATGACCGCAAACGCGCCGACCGCGAACTTGCCACGGCAACCTGAAATCCCGCGCGCAGCAAAGTTGAATCCGCTACCGGCGCGCCGTTCAGGCCGCCGGTAGCGCGTCATGATCAAGCCTACTTGAAACAGGGGATTTATCCCCTGTTTTCAACGCGATGAATCTTGAAACTTTTGCTCAACTTCGCTAGTCTTATTGCCACTTCGACTTACTACTGAAAGGGAATGCTCATGCAACCGTTCCAGATCGCGCAACAAACCACTGCCAGTCCTGAGTTGGCCCAACGACAGAATCGCGTCCTGCGCAATACCTATGCGCTGCTGGCCGTCTCGATGGTGCCAACCATACTTGGTGCGCTGTTGGGCATCCAGATGAATTTCTCATTCATGGCCGGCAGCCCGATGATGGGCTTGCTGTTGTTCCTTGGTATCGCCTTCGGCTTCATGTGGGGCATCGAAAAGACCAAGAACAGCGGGATGGGCGTTGTGCTGTTGCTCGGTTTCACTTTCTTCATGGGACTGATGCTCTCGCGCATCCTGCAGGTGGCGCTCGGTTTCAGCAATGGCGGCACCCTGATCGCCCTGGCTGCCGGCGGTACCGGCGCGATTTTCTTTTCGCTCGCAGGGATTGCCGCAACCAGCAAGCGCGATTTCTCCAACCTGGGCAAGTTCCTCTTCTCCGGCGTCATCCTCATCCTGCTGGCGGCGCTGGCCAATGCCTTCTTCCAGATCCCGGCACTGGCGCTGGCGATCTCGGCACTTGCCGTGGTGATTTTCTCCGCCTACATCCTCTATGACATCAACCGCATCGTCAAAGGCGGCGAGGACAACTACATCAGCGCCACGCTGTCGGTATACCTCAGCATCTACAACGTCTTCGTCAGCCTGCTGCATCTGCTGCTGGCGTTTACCGGCAATCGCGACTAAGTCGGCGCTGTCAGTACGGCGGCACGGCAACACGAACGGCGGCCTCAGGGTCGCCGTTTTTTTATGCTAGGATAATTTCCATGAATACCGCGTCCTCCACAGATATCCACAGCTTTTCCACCGCCTGGAAGCTGGTCTTCGGTGCCTGGCTGATCGCCAGCACGGCAACCTTGGGCGCCCTGTTTTTTGGCGAAATCATGGCCTTGCCGCCCTGCCTGCTGTGCTGGTATCAACGCATTTTCATGTTTCCGCTGGCGCTGATACTGCCTTTCGGGCTGGCGCCATTCGATCCGAAAATTGTCCGCTATGCCCTCCCCTTGGCGATCGGCGGCTGGCTGGTTGCCGTGTTTCACCAAATGCTGGTTCTTGGGCTGGTTCCCAAGAGTCTTGAACCCTGCGCACGCGGCGTGCCCTGCTCGAAAACGGTCATCACCTTGCTAGATTTCATCACGATTCCGCTACTGTCGATCGCGGCTTTTTCGGCCATCATCGCACTGCTGGTACTGGCGCATTTCCGGAGTGCCCGATGAGGTAGAAAACGCTGCTGATCGTCACAGCCAGCGTCCTGCTGCTGACTTTCATCACGGGAGCATTGATTTACAAGAGCCGTAAAGCCGAAAAGTCGGCGCAACTGGTCGATCAGAACAAATCCTCGCTGATCCGCCCGCACTCGCCATCGCTTGGCAAAGACAACGCACCGGTCGTGATCGTCGAATTTTTCGATCCGGCCTGCGGCACCTGCCAGGCGTATCACCCGCTGGTCATGAGTTTGCTGGAAAACAACCCCGACCATGTTCGTCTGGTGCTGCGCTACGCGCCCTTCCACGAGGGTTCCGACAAAATTGTGGCGGTGCTGGAAGCGGCGCGCAAGCAGGACATGTTCTGGCCGGTACTCGACGTATTGATGGACACGCAGGATGACTGGAAGCCGCTACAGGCTGCCAAAGTCGCCCTGGTCTGGAAGCATCTGGAAGACCTGGACCTCGATCTCGACCAGATGCGGGCCGACATGAGCGACCCGGAAATCTCATTGATCCTCGCCCAGGATGTTGAAGATGCCAACAAGTTCAATATCGACACGACGCCGGAGTTCTTCATCAACGGCAAACCATTGCCGCGTTTCGGTTCCGAACCGTTAAAAAAGATGGTTGATGAGGCAGTGAAGGCCTCATCCTCTCAGCCCTCCCGAGCGGGGAAGTAGCGCCACAAAGCTACTCGGTAGCTCGCCTAGCGCTCGAACAGCGCAATCGACTCGACGTGCGAGGTATGCGGGAACATGTTGGCGACCCCCGCGGCCGCCAGCCGGTATCCCTTCTCATGCACCAGCACGCCGGCATCGCGCGCCAGGGTCGCCGGACTGCAGGAGACATAGACGATTCGAGAAGGTGCCGCCTCGCCTGGGCCACCCAGCGACTTGACGAGTTCCATCGCCCCGTCGCGCGGCGGATCGATCAGCATCTTGTCGAAGCTGCCCCAGGCCGCCAGGCTTTCCGACGTCACCTTGAACAGATTGGCCACGTGGTACTCGATACGCTCGGCCAGACCATTGAAAACCGCGTTCTCCTTCGCCCGCTCCAGCAAAGGCGCACTGCCTTCGACCCCCACGACATAAGCGCCCCTGCGCGCCAGCGGCAGGGTGAAATTGCCCAGGCCGCAGAACATGTCGGCGACCCGTTCGCCCGGCTGGATATCCAGCAGCCCCAGCGCTCGCCGCACCAGCACCCGATTCACATCATGATTGACCTGCGTGAAATCGGTCGGCCGAAAACGCAGGGTGACGCCGAACTCGGGCAGGTGATAGGCCGGCATCGGCGCATCGGGCGGATGGAACAATGTGGCACTTTCCGGCCCGCTGGTTTGCAGGTAGATCGTCACACCATGCCGGTCGGCAAATTCGCGCAGCAGCACCGCGTCTTCATTTGAGATTGCTTCCAGGATGCGCAGCACCAGCACCGTCGGCATGTCGCCGGCGGCCACCTCGATCTGTGGCACGCGGTCGGGAATCGACATGGCCGCGATCAGCTCGCGCATTTTCGGCAACAGGGAAGAAATCGGCGCTGGCAGGACGGCGCAGGAATCCATGTCAGCCACGAAACTGCGGCGTTTTTCGTGGAAACCGACCAGCACGCAGCCCTTTTTCTCGACCTTGCGCACCGTCAGCCGCGCCCGCCGGCGATAGCCCCAGGCGGGTCCGATGATCGGCGACAGGATCGTCGCGGGGCGCAAACGGGCGAGATGCCAGAAGGCATCTTCCAGCACACGCTGCTTGGCGGCCACCTGCGCCGTCGCATCCAGATGCTGCATGCTGCAGCCGCCGCACACGCCGAAATGGGGGCAGCCCGGCGTAACCCGCTGGCTGGACGTCTTGAGGACCGCATCGACGCTGGCACTTTCGAACTTCGGCTTGCGCCGGTATGAAGAATAGGTGACGAGTTCGCCCGGCAGCGCGCCATCGATGAAAATGGCCTTGCCCTCGACATGGGCGACGCCATGCCCTTCGTAGTCGAGCGATTCGATGGTGACAGGATTCATGGGTTAACGCGGGCTGGAAAGGGGCGCGATTATAAACGCCGTCCCCATGCTGGCGGCGTCCCGGCTGACGCCGTCCCGCAGCAGGGAGGCCGTCAGGCCGGAAGCGGCCCGAAGAGGCTGCGCCGACTTTTAACCCATGTTTGTCGACCATCTAAAAAACACCCATCACATCAATCAGATGCGA
>CAZOMI010000023.1:0-37300 GCA_964580925.1 uncultured Methyloversatilis sp. | reverse complement strand
TTCGCCTCGTGCCGCGAAAAAACAGCGTGCAATCGATGTTTTGCAAGAGGCTCAATTAACAATTGTATTTCTCAGCTGCGATCCCTTGACCTCGCGCTTGCGCCAGACGAAGGGCGTGGCGGATTGGTTGTACGAAGCGATGAACGCCTCGATGGCCTGAACCAGTTGCTCGATGTTGGCAATGCTCGCGCCGGCAAGGGTTTTGCGCGCCAGGATGCCGAACCAGATTTCCACTTGATTGAGCCAACTGGCGGATGTTGGAGTGAAGTGAAAGTGAACATTGGGATGCGCCGCCATCTTCAAGCTCGTCCTGGAGGGCGCGGATGCGCGCCATCAGTTCTTCTGCGTGCTGTTTCATGGATGGCGTGTATCAGTGAGCATGTTGTTACAGGGCGCTGCCGGCGCTTGAGGCAGCGTCCAGACATCACAAGGCAAGGGGATTGTGGGCTGCGATCAAGCCGATGCACGAGATACTTATCTGGCTCCGCCTGTAGAATGCTTGGCTGGATAAAACATTTTCTGGCGAATGATGCGTTACTGGCTGATGAAGAGCGAACCTTCCGTCGTCGGCATCGACGATGTGCTGGCCATGCCAAAGCAAACCGTGGACTGGTGGGGGGTGCGCAATTACCAGGCGCGCAATTTCATGCGCGACCAGATGAAGGTCGGCGACGGCGTACTTTTCTATCATTCAAGCTGCCCCCGGCCGGGCATTGCCGGGCTGGCCGAGGTGGCCAAACGCGCATATCCCGACCGTACCCAGTTCGATCCACAAAGTCCCTATTTCGACCCGAAATCCACACCGGAGAATCCGCGCTGGGTGAATGTCGATGTGCGCGTGGTGCGAGAGATTCGCCTGATTGAACTCGGGGAATTGCGGTCCTACCCGGAACTTGCCAGCATGCGCGTACTGCAGCGCGGCAACCGTTTGTCGATCACACCGGTCGATCCGGCGGAGTGGCACTTCATCACAGGGAGATTGGTCGAATGATTTGGTTGGTGGGGTATCTGGCGCTCGGCGCGGTGGCAGGATTTTTTGCCGGCTTGTTGGGCGTCGGTGGTGGCGCGATCATGGTTCCGGTGCTGGCGCTGATGTTTGCCGCGCAAGGCATGCCGGCCGAACATGTGATGCATCTCGCCCTTGGCACCTCGATGGCGGCCATCATCTTCACCTCGCTGTCCAGTCTGTATGCCCATCACCGGCATGGCGCGGTGATCTGGCCGATTGTCAAGGTCATTGCACCCGGTGTTGTCATCGGAACCTTTGGCGGGGCACAGCTTGCCAGCCTGATTTCGACGCGACCACTGGCGATCTTTTTTGCAATCTTCATGAGTTACGTTTCCTTCCAGATGCTGGCGAACATCAAGCCCAAGCCGTCGCGGCAATTACCCGGTGTACTAGGCATGTACGCTGTTGGCGGTGGCATCGGCCTGATTTCCGCCCTGGTTGCGATAGGTGGCGGTTCTCTTTCGGTGCCTTTCATGACCTGGTGCAACATCAAGATGCACCATGCCATTGGAACGTCGGCGGCGATCGGTCTGCCCATCGCCGTCGCCGGTACGGCAGGCTACATGCTGGGTGGCTTGCGTGTCACCGATTTGCCGCCCGGCAGTTTCGGCTATATCTACTTGCAGGCGCTGGCGGCCTGTGTGGCAATGAGCATGCTGACCGCGCCGCTGGGCGCCAAGGCAGCGCACAAGCTGCCAGTGGCGACACTGAAGAAGATATTTGCCGGCGTGATTTTGCTGCTGGTCGCGAAAATGGTGCACGGCCTGCTTTGACCCCCCTGCTCCGTCACGTCGACCTGATCACCAACAGCCGCAATCGCGGTGCTGTTGAAGCGGCCGTGATTACGGCGGTCAATGAGATGCTGGGAGCGACGCGCACCGAGCTGCACAAGGTTTTCATGCCGCCCGGCGATGTGCTGGTGGGTCTCGCGGCAGAAATCGATTCAGGCGCTTCAGCCGCGGCGCTAATCCATGACGACGGCTTTTCCTGGCCGGAGCAAATCGGCTCGATCGAAGCCAGCCCGCACTTCCAGCTTTGTCTTGGCAATGACGCGCCATCCCAGGAGCGGATGCCAGACGGCAGCACCCGCATAATCGTGCCGATCGAGAACGCACTGCGCGAGCCCTATGCGTTTTTGCTGATTCTGCGCCCCGCGGCGCTTACCGCTTTCGAGTCCGAAATCGTTCAGGGCTTTGTAAAGCTACTGAAAAACTGCCTGTCGATGCTCGACTACAGCGAGACCGATTCACTCACCGGCCTGCTAAACCGCAAGACGTTTGATGAATATCTGATCAGCATTCTTGCCAACATTCCCGGGCCGGACGATGCTGCGTCTGGTGCGCTGCATGTGCCGCACCGCCGCAAGGCGCGCCCGGCGACGCGCGATCACTGGCTGGGCGTGATGGACATTGACCGCTTCAAGTCGATCAACGACCGCTTCGGTCATCAGGTCGGCGATGAGGTGCTGATTCTGGTGACCAAGCTGATGCGCGACAGCTTTCGCGTGCAGGACAAGCTGTTTCGCTTTGGCGGTGAAGAATTCGTCGCCCTGTTGCGTCCCGCGGCGTTTTCCAACGCTCTGGCGACTTTCGAACGGTTTCGTGCCAGGGTTGAGGATTTTGTTTTCCCCCGGGTTGGCAGGATTACCATCAGTATCGGCTTCACCCGCATCAAGCTGGGTGACACGCCATCCGTCATTCTTGATAGCGCGGACGAAGCGCTTTACTGGGCCAAGGATCACGGTCGTAACCAGTGCCACGCTTACGACAGGCTGATCGCCGCAGGCAAGCTAAAGTGCCACCCGGCGGCAAATACTGATGCCGAGCTGCTTTAGGCCGGCTTACTGAATCCAGCGCAGAATCGGCGCCCACTGCTCCTGGTCCTGCGCTGCGCGTGAGGCCGGGAGGTCGAAGATGGTCATGCCGTGCGCTGCGGCTTGCACATAGTTTTGCGTGTCACGCAGGTGGGCGATCACCGGCAGGCCGGAGTCCACCAGAAACCGTTCAAGCTCGCCGGCGGCGCGTGTGCGTGGGTCTACGCGCATGCCGACGATGGCAATCTCGACTTGATGCTTGCGCACCAGCTTTTCGGCCTGCAGCGCATCCAGAAAGTGCCGTGTCGCCAGGATGTCGAACAGTGAAGGTTGCAAGGGCACAATAATGCGATCCACCAGCCTCAGTATATTGACAAGTTTCTTACCGTGCAGCCCCGCCGGCGTATCGAGTACGACATGGGTTGCGTCGCGCGGTGGTCTGGCCGGCTGACCTGGCTGGATGTCCCATGCGGCGATATATGGCAGTGTCGGCGTGCGCAGTTGCAGCCACTCTCGCGATGACTGCTGGCGATCGATGTCGCCCAGCATGACGCGGTGTCCCTTGCTTGCCAACCCGCCCGCCAGGTTGGTTGCCAGCGTGCTTTTGCCAACGCCCCCTTTCGGGTTGGCGATCATGAAAACCTTCAAGCGTTTCCCCTCCCGCGGGTCAAGGCATCATGGCAACAATATTGTCGAGCCGGTGGTCTTGCGGGCGGCGAGATCGATATGCGCCTGTGCCGCATCTCTCAGTGCGTAACTTTGATTGACCTCGATCTTCACTCGACCGGCGCCCACCATGTCGAACAGTTCCTGTGCGCTTTGTAACAGATCAGCGCGCTTTGCCACATATGTAAACAGCGACGGCCGGGTCAGGAACAAGGAGCCCCGCTTCGACAGCTCCTGCGTATCGACTGGTGCCACCGGCCCTGCCGACTGGCCGAAGGTGACCATCATTCCCAATGGGCGCAGGCAGTCGAGCGACTTCATGAAGGTGTCGCCACCGACCGAGTCATACACTACCGGCACACCCTCGCCACTGGTGATTTCCTTGACTCGCTCGACAAAGTTCTCGCGCGTATAGACGATCGGGTGATCGCAACCATGCGCCTTGGCCAGTGCCGCCTTTTCGTCCGAGCCGACCGTGCCGATTACCTTTGCGCCAAGTGCCTTGGCCCATTGACAGACAATCAGGCCGACGCCGCCGGCGGCCGCCTGGATCAGGATGGTGTCACCCGGTTGCACGCGGTAGGTCCGCCGCAGCAGGTATTGCGCGGTCATGCCCTGCAGCATCATTGCCGCAGCATGCTTGAAATCGATGCTTTCCGGCAGTCGTACCAGTCGATCGGCGGGGATGTTGCGTGTCTCGGAGTAGGCGCCGGGAGGCCCGCCAGCATAGGCCACACGCTCGCCAACCTGAACTTCAGTCACGGCACTGCCGATCGCTTCAACTACGCCTGCGCCTTCCAGACCCAGGCCATTGGGTAAGGTCAGGGGATAGCGCCCGCTACGGAAATAAATGTCGATGAAATTGAGACCGACCGCCGCATGACGGACGCGCGCCTCATTGGGGGCCAATTCGCCCAGCTTGAATTCCTCCCAACGCAGCACTTCTGGCCCGCCAGTTTCGTAAATGCGGATTGCGTGATTCATGGTTTCTCCTTGTTGGCTGATATTTATTATTCGGAGCGATACAAGCTACCTTGCTTGCCGGAGAATTTCAAGATCAGGCCGGCAGGCTTGGATGCGGCCAGGATTGGTGGCGCGCCGGCCAGCGGCGTCCCGCCAGCGCCGACTTTCTAAGTCAGGCGAACAGATTCTTGCCGTTTTTGAGAAAGTTGAAGGCATAAGCTTCCTGCCCTTCGGGGTATTCCTTGGTCTGGACGCAACACGGAGCGGCCTGGTAGCGCAGGTCGGTTGCCAATTGGCCGCTGTTGCGGCTGGCGCCTTCGGTCAGGCGATTGCCGGGATAGGCATTCATGAGCAGTTCGTAGGGCTTGCGCGCGGCATTGGCCATGCGTACTGCACCGACAATCGGCAGTCCGACCAGGGTCAGGTCGCCTGCCACCGGTGCGACATAGCAGGGGCCGGCATCGATGCCGATGGAGAGGCCGACGCCGCTCGGCATGTTGCGCAGGTTGGCAAGAAAGGCCGGGTAGTAATAGCTGCGGAAGCTTTCCATGACGGTGGCAGAGAAGGCCAGCACCGTTTCCATCTGTGCAGCAAAGCCTTCATCGACCAGCCAGTAGCAAATGAAGCCGTCGCCGGTGAATTTGTCGAACCAGCCGTTGTGATAACAAAGTACGGTGCGGAATTCGCCGATGAAGTCGTCAAGGATGTTGGCAAATTGCAGGATGTCGATCGATTCCTTCATCACCGAACTGGAGCGGCGAATGTCGGCTGTCATCACGATGGCTTCGACCGGCAGGCGCTCGGTGATGGCGCGCCGGATCCGCGGTGAAACGTCGGTACGCGTCGGATCGAAGCGATCACGTGGCGCATGGCGCTGCAATTGACGTTCGACCTGCGCGCCATGAAGGTCCTGGATGACCTCCTGAAGGTGCTCAATGACGTTGATGCGATCCATGGTGTGGGGCGCCTGATTACCCTTGCCTGAAACAGGGGGAAACCAGCTTAGCATTTTGGCGCCAGATGCGCTCGACATTTATGATTTGGGGCCCCGGGACGCGGCGAGTAGTGCCCTTAACCTGTGCGTCAATCTGGAGCATCAGGTGTTATACGTCCGGCCAGATAGCGCTCCAGGTGGCGGTCGGTAATGTTGATATGACTGATAAACCAGTCCAGCAGAAGGAATTGGCAGCGAAAGGCCAGTCGTAACGGCGAAGTCTTGCCGCTCTGGATTTCAACTGCAAGGGTATCGAGAAATTCGCGAAACTTTTCATGCTGCTGACGGTGCTCGGCAAGCGGTGAATGGGGGTAACCATGCGCCATCATCAATCGCTCTTCGGACTCGAAATGTTCGGCCGTCCACTCGACCAGTTTGATTACCAGATTCTCGGCGGTGCTGGAAGCGTCTTGCTGCAGTGCTTCCGAAAGGGCGACAATCTGGCTGAAAATTGCTTGGTGCATGTCATCCAGCCCGGCGAGGCCGAGCAGATATTCCGGGCGCCATTGCGTGGCACTGTCGGTTTCGCCGGCTTCGCCTGTGTGGGCGCGATTGGCTTGACGGCAGCGCTGCCAATATACGGCTGCTGGCGTGTCGCCCGGGTTGTGCTCCAGGCAATCACTGAATAATGTCAGCGCATCTTCCATGCGGCGGAAGTGGTAGTGGGCGAGCGCGTCTTCGAAAGTGTCGCGGCTGGCCAGTTTGGCCGCCTTGAGCGGCGCCGGATCAGCATCGAAGACCTCGTAGATCGACTGGGCCAGGTGCTTGCCGCGCACGCGCACGCGATCGATAAACCGAATTGAGAAGGCTGCCGGGTTGCGGATGCTGTTAAGTGTGTGCTGGGTGATCAGGATCGGTGTCTGATAGGTTTTGGTCAGCGCCTCAACGCGCGATGCAAGATTGACGGCGTCACTGATCACCGTGACTTCCATACGACTGGCACCGCCGATCACACCCAGCATCAACAAGCCGGAATTCATGCCAATCCCGATGCGGACGTCGGTGGCGGCACGTCGCTCGGGGTGATCTGGCGGGAGTTCGGTGAGCAGCATGGCGCGCTGGGCATTGAACTGATTGAGCTCGGCCAGCATGGCGATCGCTGCGTGGAGGGCATCATCGCCACGCGCCGGGAACAGCGCCATTACCGAATCGCCAATATATTTGTCGATGAAGCCGCCATGCGCCAGCACCACGGGCTCCATGAAGCTCAGATAGGCGTTGATGAAGTCGAAACACTGCTGCGGCGACATGCGCTCCGACATCGAGGCGAAGCCGCGAATATCGGAAAACAGGATGGTCATCTTCTTTTCGGCCTGGTTGCCCCAGTCAACGTCAAGAATGCTTTCCTTGCCCAGCAGGTCGAGGAGTTGGGGCGGCACAAAGCGCGCATAGGCGGCTTGCACCTGGCCCAGACGCTGTTCGATGCCCTGGCGGGTGGCTATTTCCGAATCCAGCCGCGCACGCTGGCGCCGCAGATCATCATCTGCGCGGGCGGTCAGCGAAGAATTGGCACTGACTCCATTGGCGCCGGGTTTTATCATTGATCGCATTGTAGTCAATGCAGGGTCCAGGGGTGTTGGATGAGACAAGGCGGGAAAAGACGTTTACTTTGACAATCAAAAAGAAACGGCTAGAATGCGCGCCTTTCTGCTTCATCCAATCCTTTCAGGAAATTCGCATGCCCGGTATTCGTGTCAAGGAAAACGAGCCTTTCGAGGTTGCCATCCGTCGCTTCAAGCGCACCATCGAGAAGGCCGGTACGCTCACAGAACTGCGTTCCCGCGAGTTCTACGAGAAGCCTACCTCCGAGCGCAAGCGCAAGCTGTCTGCTGCTGTCAAGCGCCATCACAAGCGCATTCGCAGCCAGTTGCTGCCGCCCAAGATGTATTGATCCCCCTGGGCGCCTGTTCATGCAGAAGTAATCGACAGGCGCCAGCAAACGATACCGCCCCGGCGACAACCGCGGGCGGTTTTGTCATTTCTGGAGAATTGCATGTCGCTGAAAGCCCGCATCATCGAAGACATGAAACTCGCCATGAAGGCGAAGGAAGCTGCCCGCCTCGGCGCCATCCGCCTGATGTTGGCCGCCATCAAGCAGCGCGAGGTGGATGAGCGCATCGAGCTTGACGATGCGGCGGTCATTGCCGTCATTGAAAAGATGCTCAAACAGCGCAAGGATTCGATCACCCAGTTCGAAGCTGCCAAGCGCCAGGATCTGGCCGACGCCGAAAAGTTCGAGCTTGCAGTGCTTGGCGCCTACATGCCCCAGGCGCTCAGTGCCGCCGAGGTTCAGGCTATCGTCACCGCGGCAGTCGCCGCTGCCGGGGCGAAATCTCCTGCGGACATGGGTAAGGTAATGGCGCTGGTCAAACCGCGGATCGCGGGACGTGCCGACATGGGCGAAATCTCGAAACTGGTCAAGTCGGCGCTGGCCTGACCGTCGGGCGGCGCATCGTTTGTGGATAATGAGCGCCGATGATCCCGGACAGCTTCATTCAGGAACTGCTTGCGCGCGTTGACATTGTCGACGTCGTCGAACGTTACGTTCAGTTGAAGAAAGCGGGTGCCAACTACCAGGCCTGCTGCCCCTTTCACTCGGAAAAGACGCCTTCTTTCACCGTCAGCCCGACCAAGCAGTTTTTTCATTGCTTTGGCTGTGGCGCCCATGGCAGCGCCATCGGTTTTGTCATGCAATACGCCGGACTCGGTTTTGTCGATGCTGTAGAAGAGCTTGCCAACAGCCTGGGCATGCCTGTGCCACGCGAGGTTGGCGCTCACTCGCAACAAAAAGTTCAGCAGGCACCGCTGACCGAGCGTATGGCCCGTGCGGCGCAATTTTATAAGGACCAACTCAAAGCGTCCCCCAAGGCGATTGATTATCTCAAGGGGCGCGGCCTGACCGGCGAAATAGCGGCTCGCTATGGCCTGGGTTTTGCGCCTGACGATTGGCAGGGGCTGCAGCGGGTGTTCGACGACTACAACAGCCCGGCGCTGGTGGAATGCGGACTGGTCATCGAGAATGAGCAGGGCCGGCGTTATGACCGCTTCCGTGACCGGGTGATGTTTCCGATCCAGGATCAGCGGGGCAACGTCATCGGCTTCGGCGGCCGGGTGCTCGGGCCGGGCGAGCCGAAGTACCTCAATTCACCGGAAACTCCGCTGTTCCACAAGGGTCAGGAACTCTACGGCCTCCCTCAGGCGCGCAAGGATATCCGGCAACAGAACATGGTCATTGTCGTCGAGGGCTACATGGATGTCGTCGGCCTGGCGCAAAACGGGGTTGCGAACGTTGTCGCCACCCTCGGCACGGCAGCGACCGGCGTCAATGTGCAGCGGCTGGTCAGACTTGCCGATCGCGTCGTGTTCTGTTTCGACCGCGACAGCGCGGGTGATCGTGCTGCCCGTCGCACCATGGAAATCAGCCTGGAGCATCTGGTGGATGGCAAGAGTGTCGAGATCCTTCAACTGGATGGCACCCAGGATCCCGACGAATTTGTCCGGGAACATGGCAAGGAAGCGTTTGTCAATCAGACACATAATGCAACCCGTCTGAGTGATTTTCTTGTCCGCAAGCTGACCCAGGATTGCAACACGCTGACTGCGGAGGGGCGCGCCAAACTGGTCAGCGAAGCCAAACCCTTGCTGCAGAAAATATCCGCGCCTGTACTGCGGGTGCAAATCACCAAGGAAATCGCCAGGCATGCGCAATTATCGCAAGCTGAACTGGAGGGGCAGTGCGGGCTCAAACCGCTGGCGCGATATCGTGCTGCACCCCCACCCAACCGCATGCGGCCGGCGCCCAATGCGCTGGAGCGTACCCTTCTCATAGCTGTACTGGGAAGGCCCGAGCGGGCGGCCCGCTTGCCGCTCGACCTGATTGCCCAGGATAATGCCGAGGGTGCGGCCCTGATAGCCGTTGCCGGGGCGATCGACCATGCGACTCTGGCTGGCGGCAACCTTGGCCTGATGATTGAGTATTTCCGAGGCAGTCCGCACGAGGAAGTGATTGCCATGCTGGCCGGGCAGATTGAGGAAAATGCCGGCGACGAGGGTGAGCAGGAAGATGTCTTCATCGATACAGTAGAGCGCCTGCATGCCCGGGCGCTTTCCCGGCAGATCGATGAACTGAATGCCCGCGCGCGCGCCGGAACGCTTTCCCCCGTTGAAAGGCAGAGGCTGGCAGGGCTGCTTGCACTAAAAAGAGCTTGATTAAGCATGTATAATTACGGGTTCCGCCGTGATTCGTTAGCGAGCCAGCGCCCATGTCAAAATCAGCTTCTACACCCGCCAAACCCTCCCGCAAACCTGTCGTAAAAGCGAGCGCCGCAAAAGTCGCCGCAAGCAAAGCGACAACTGCAAAACCTGCCGCAAAGGTTATGGCAAACCCCGCGCCGAAAAAGCCTGCCGCCCAAGCTGTTGCAAAGGCGCCCAGCAAGGCGGTCCAGACAAAATCACCAGCCAGGCCGGCCGGTGCAGGCAAGGTTCCCAAGGCAGGGCAAAAAACAGCTCCAGCAAAGGCCGCCCCTGTCGTGGCAGCGCCGGCCAAGTCAGGCAGGATGCCCAAGGCCAAAGTTGCACCGGCGCCCGCATCCATTCCGACCCCCGTCGTTCTTGAGGCAGTCATTGCTGCGCTACCCGCAGACCGGCCCGCCAAAACCAGAACCAGGAAATCCAAAAAGGTCAAAGATGTGCAGATGCTGGCCGCCCTTGAGCAGGCCCAGCCGGCGACGGTCGACCTGGAAGCGCGCCGCACCCGACTGAAAACCCTGATCACGCTGGGCAAGGAGCGCGGCTTCCTGACCTATGGCGAGATCAACGATCACCTGCCGGATGATCTGGTCGATGCCGAGCAGATCGAGTCGATCATCAGCACCTTCAGCGACATGGGCATCCAGGTCTTCGATCAGGCGCCCGCGCCCGAGGACATGCTGTTGAGCGAACAGACCGCCTCGCCGGTCGATGCCGCCGAGGCCGAGGAAGAGGCCGAGCAGGCTTTGTCATCGGTCGACTCGGAATTTGGCCGCACGACCGACCCGGTGCGCATGTACATGCGCGAAATGGGCACGGTCGAATTGCTGACGCGCGAGGGCGAAATCGAGATCGCCAAGCGTATCGAGGAAGGCCTCCGGCACATGGTGCTGGCCATTTCCGCCTGCCCGACGACCATCATCGAAATCCTCGACATGGCCAGCAAGGTGGCTCAGGATGAAATGCGCATCGATGAAGTGGTCGATGGCCTGCTTGATCCCAGTGCGCCGAACGAAGACATTGAAGCCAAGGCTGGCGATGATGATGAAGAAAGTGGCAATGACGAAGATGACGAGGATATCGACGAGGATGACGAGGAGGCGGCCGAAGCCAGGGTTACCGCGTCCCTGTTGCGCCTGAAGCAGGATGCCCTCGAGCGCTTTGCCATCATCCATCAACTGTATGGCAAGTTGATGCCGGCGCTGGTCAAGCGTGGTTCACAGGACAAAAGCTATCTGCGCATCCAGCGGCAAATTTCGGATGAATTGATGAACATCCGCTTTACCGCGCGGACCATCGAGCGCCTGTGCGATTCGGTGCGCGGCATGGTCGAGGCGGTGCGCAATCATGAGCGCAAGATACTGCACCTGTGCGTGGATAAGACCCACATGCCGCGTGCGCACTTCATCAAGGTGTTCCCTGGCAACGAAACCAACATGGAATGGCTGAAAGGCGAGGTGCAGTCGGCCAAGCCCTATGCGGCGGTGCTGATGCGCCAGGCGCCGGCCATCCTCGAGGAGCAGCAGGCACTGATCGACCTGCAGGACCGCATCGGCATTTCGCTCAAGGAACTCAAGGACATCAACAAGAAGATGTCCACCGGCGAAGCCAAGGCGCGCCGTGCCAAACGCGAGATGACGGAAGCCAACCTGCGCCTGGTGATCTCGATCGCCAAAAAATACACCAACCGCGGCCTGCAGTTCCTCGACCTGATCCAGGAAGGCAATATCGGCCTGATGAAGGCCGTCGACAAATTCGAATACCGTCGCGGCTACAAGTTCTCGACCTACGCCACCTGGTGGATACGCCAGGCCATCACCCGATCGATCGCCGACCAGGCGCGCACCATCCGCATCCCGGTGCACATGATCGAGACCATCAACAAGATGAATCGCATCAGCCGGCAGATCCTCCAGGAAACCGGTAGCGAGCCCGATCCGGCCACCCTGTCGCTGAAGATGGAAATGCCCGAGGACAAGATCCGCAAGATACTCAAGATCAGCAAGGAGCCGATCTCGATGGAAACGCCGATCGGCGACGATGACGATTCGCATCTGGGTGACTTCATCGAGGATCAGGCGACACTGGCGCCGGCCGATGCTGCATTGTTTGCCTCGCTGCGCGAGATCACCAAGGATGTGCTCGACAGCCTGACGCCGCGCGAAGCCAAGGTGCTGCGCATGCGCTTCGGCATCGAGATGAACACCGACCATACGCTGGAAGAGGTCGGCAAGCAGTTCGATGTCACCCGCGAGCGCATCCGTCAGATTGAAGCCAAGGCATTGCGCAAGCTGCGCCATCCTTCGCGTTCGGAGAAACTGCGCAGCTTCCTTGACGGCAGCGAGTAAGACCGGGTTCTTCGCCGTGAGCCATAAGCACGGTGGATTCCGGGCCTGTAGCTCAGTTGGTTAGAGCAGAGGACTCATAATCCTTTGGTCCACGGTTCAAGTCCGTGCGGGCCCACCAATTTAAAAAGCCTAACCCTTATCGGTTGGGCTTTTTTCTGCCTGTCGCGCCAGTACTGGTGCGGTTCCGGGCGGCGATGCGTTGTCGGCCAGTCGGAAATGCCCCCGTTTTCCTGCCCGCCAGCACCCGGAATCCTCTCTTTTCTCCATTTGACCTGTGGCTGGGCGACGCTCGCCCCCTCGATTCCATGCGGGTTTCGGGTTGATGGTTGTGCGGCAACCGATCCTACCAGCCGCATTTCGAACCCGTTCTACGCATCGAACTCATCAAACAATTGGTGCTGCTCATCCCAGTCCGACGGCAGCAAATTGTTCTTCAGCCAGATCAGACTCAGGGTCTTCGGCTGGTGCCCATCGAGGATGCCGCGCACCACGTCTGGCGAGAGCAACGCCAGTCGCAGCAGTTCATTGACGGTGCTCTGATTGAG
Source organism: uncultured Methyloversatilis sp. (assembly GCA_964580925.1). GTDB lineage: Bacteria > Pseudomonadota > Gammaproteobacteria > Burkholderiales > Rhodocyclaceae > Sulfuricystis. The sequence continues at coordinate 24,714 of CAZOMI010000023.1, read as the reverse complement.
CCCCTCCTGGCGGGCAATGTCCGATCCGCTCTTTACGATGCCCTCGTCGATCAACCGCTGCCAATGAAATGCCCGCGATAGCGCCGTCAGAATCGGCGCATCGTGCTCCGGCATCTTGTCTCCGGCCGCTGCCGGTACCACCACTTTCCGCCCACCGCGCCGCTTGATGCGCACAGGAATGAAGGTCGTGAGTTTCGCCCCCGGCTGCTGGACCGCAGCACCCGTTTGGATAATCCGTGTCATGCCATTACCTCCTGCTGCTGTTCAAGTTCCAGTAATTCAGCGCCTATCGTGCCGGGGCGCATCTCGCCCGCCAGCGTGTGCCAACCCACCTCCCGCCAGACAATTTCAATGCCTTCTTCGCGCAAGGTCACCCGCTCGATCAGCAACTGCACGATGCGCTGGCGTTCTGCTGGAAACAGTTGCTTCCAGACCTGCCCAAGCTGGCGCAAAGGCAGCACCACCTCGGGCTCGGTGATTTCCGGATACTCGGCCCTGACCACATCCCACACCGACTGCACCATCTCCGGCGTTGTCAGCGCGGCATGGACTTGTGCCAGCACCATCTGCTCGATGGGTTCCGCCGGCACCCGTCCTGCCGGGCTGGCATCGGCACCGAAGCGTACTTTCCGGTTTGGCACGTAGTAGCGATAGCGCTTGCCGTTTGGCTTGCACGTAAACGCCGGCTGGAATTTCTCTCCGTCCGCCGTATAGAACAACCCGAGCAGTAAGGCTTCCGGTTGGCGACGTTGCCAAGTCTCCGAGGTGCGCTGTCGGTTGTTCTCCGCAAGAACCGCGTGAGCCGCATCCCACAGCGCCAGATCAATGATCGCCTGATGCGCACCGGGATAGCTCTTTCCCTTGTGGGGAATCTCTCCCAGATAGACCCGGTTGTGCATCAGCTTGTAGAGCATCTGCTTGCTGAACGGCTTGCCCTGCTTGTTGGTTTTGCCGTCAGCAGCCAACTGCCGCACCAGATCGGTGGTCGAGCGGCAACGTGCGAAATCCTTGTAGATGTGCCTGACCAGTTCCGCTTCGACGTCGACCACGATCAATCGCCGATCTTCGATGCGATACCCGAGTGGCGGATGGCCCCCCATCCACATGCCCTTCGCCTTGCTGGCGGCTATCTTGTCGCGGATGCGCTCTCCGGTGACCTCGCGTTCGAACTGGGCGAAGGACAGGAGGATGTTCAACATCAGTCGACCCATGCTGGTCGTGGTGTTGAATTGCTGCGTGACCGAAACAAACGACACCTTGTGCCGCTCGAAAACTTCGATCAGCCGCGAGAAGTCACCAAGACTGCGCGTCAAGCGATCAATCTTGTACACCAACACGATATCGACCTTGCCAGCCTCGATGTCGGCCATCAGGCGTTTGAGGCCGGGACGTTCCATATTGCCGCCGGAGAAGCCGGGATCGATGTAGTCATCGGATACCGGAATCCACCCCTCGGCACGCTGGCTGGCGACGTAGGCAAGCCCTGCTTCCTTCTGAGCATCGAGAGAGTTGAAGGACTGATCAAGACGCTCGTCGCTCGACACCCGACAATACACGGCGCAACGTTTCGGGACGGTGAGGTTCATTTGCGCCCGCCCTTCACGCCAAAGAAGGCTGGCCCTGACCAGTGCGTGCCGGTGATGGCGCGCGCCGCCGCCGACAGACTTTTGTAGCGCGTGCCATTCAACTCGTAGAGCCCATCGGGCAAGACGGTGACGCGGTATTCGCGGCGATCCCATTCGCGGATCAACGTGGTGCCCGGCATCATGCGAATCTCCGGGCCACGGCCGACCTTGATCTTGGAATGCCGCTCGCCGCAATCGGCCAGATGCGCCCGGACCGCTGACGACAAACCGCCGAGGGCGATTTCTTGCAGGCGGTAGGCCAATCGTGCTTCGAGGTATCGCCGATTGACTCGCGACGGTCGGCGCGGGAAGTGCTCGTCCCACAATGCCCACAGGTGATCCTGCGGTAGTTGGGGCAACGCCGCCAGTTGCGCGGCGATGGTGGGTGGTTTTGTCATAGGAAACTCCGGTTGTTGAGGGAGTTGCATGAACGCTTCTTCCCGGGCAGAAGCCAAGTCAAACCGCGCTCTGGCTGGAATCCGTAGCGACGTGGGCACACAGCGCCTCCCGTTCGCCCAGCAAGGTCTGCTTGCGCCCAGTGCGCTTGTCTTGCACACCCAAGATGTAAACCTCACCGTTCCATACGCCGCAGGCCACGTCGGTATCGTCGGCGTCGGCAGGCAGCAACCAGCCGGTGATGCGGTCTGGTAAAGCCAGCAGGTCCTCCGGGCGGTAGATCGGCCAGCGCATCGCCTCCTGGTGTTGATCGGCAAACTGCAAGATTTGCGGCGGGACGCCCGGGAAGTTCTCCTGACTGAGGATGGGAATCCAGGCCAGTAGCTGTCCGCTGGCGAACCACTGCTGGACGCGCTGCTCAACTTCCGGGTTGTAGTGGGCCATCGGCTGGCTGGGGATAGGGGCGATACCGCTGTTGATCGTCATGGTGTTCATTTCATCTCCTTGAATGCTGGTAACCCGGCACATCACCGGGTGGTAACCGGTAACCTGGGTGGTAACCTCATTTCGTGGTCTGTCGGTAGCGCATCAGCGGGCTCGCGCCCCCCGCATGGCATTGCGGCGAGGAAGGACCCGTCGAATCATCTGGCGCTGCAGCTTGTTGAACTGCTTCATCTGCTGCTTGGCCGACTTGCGCACGATCCGGGTCAGGCGGATGCCGGCGACGATCCAGCGCCACTGCCAGGGGATGGTGCCGACGATGCGCCGAGGTCGAAGGACGGTGGTTGGGTACCGTTGCTGCACCACCGGCCCGCCATCCCACTCTTCGGTTTTTACCGTCACCATTGTCACGGCAGGCTCAATCAGCGGCGACGGCCGATGCATTGGCATTGGTGGCAGCAGTTCGGCCAGTAGTTGCTCACGTTGTGCAGGCGGCATCTGCCGCAGGACGGTCTCGACCTGATTGACTCGCTGCTGTAGCGGCGCGAACGGATTGGTCATATCGAATTGGGCACGCTTGATTTCCATAGTGGTCTCCTGATTGAAGGTGCCGGCTTTCTGCGATGCCTTTCGCAGTCAGCGCCGGCGAGCGTTACGCGGCATGGCGAGCAAGAACTGACGCATCCCGAAGTAGCTGCGTCAGAACGGATGGCGGCTATGCCGAGACTCGCCGCCATCCGCCATGGATCAGGTAGCGGGCACTTCGTCGGCCAGTGCGGCTTGCGCGATTTCCACCAGCTCGCGTGGAATCTCGATCTCGAACCGGGTTTCGTCGTGGCGGTAGCTGGTTTCGCGCCGGGCGGCCGAAGCGCGCGCCACCGCATTCATCACAGGCATCAGTTGCTCGTATAGGTCGATCTCTACAACGACAGCCCGGGAGTGAATGAAAGTGCGTTCGGCCTCGCGAATGGCCGCTGGCAAATCGCCCAACTTGGCACTGGCGGTGTCGCACTTGTTCTGCAGATCGGCCAACGAGGATCGACCGATCCGCAGTTCTGCCTCGAGCCTGGTCAGTGACTCCGGCACGACAAACTCGACCTCGTTATTGAGCATCATCTGCCCTGCCGATTGGGTTTCAGAAGCAATGCGTGTCTCGAGCTCGGTGACCCGCTGATTGATCTTGGCGATCAACGCATCAGTTTTATCGACTTCAGCCGATTGCGACTTGTTCTGGGCGACCAAATCATCCAATTTCTTCTTGGCCTGCGCGAACGCGTCGGGCGCATCCAGTACGCGCAACAGAGGACGGATTTGACTTTCAAGGCTGGATGCCTGCGATTTGAGTCGATCCGCTTTCTCATGTGCAGCGCAAAGCACCGGCCAGTGCGCTTTCGCCGCTGGCGGGGTATTCATTGACATCTTGCCAGCGGCATCACGCAGCCGCGTTTGATGATCACGCTCCTTGGCGTGCTGCTGCTCGGCATCGATCAATTCCTTATTGACGAAGGCCAGTTGGCGGCGAAGCTGGTCGTGCTCGGCTTTGACCTTGTCGTAGTACGCGGTGGACTTCTTGTTGAATGGATTTAGTTTCATTGGGCAATCTCCTTATCGGGTGGTGGGATGGGCAGCGGCCAATGCCTGGACGGCACGCATCAGGGCCTCGCCGGCATTTCGGGGCTTGGCCAGTGGTTTGGTCGGCTGGATGGTCTGGATACCGAAATGGCGCTGCCACATCGGATGCAGGTTCTTGGGGATGGACGGTAAGTTATTCACGGTGTGCTCCATAGGGGGCCACCCTCTGCGCCGGGTGGCGTGGCGTTGGAATGAAAGCGGATGAGTCCTGGCCATCGCTCGAAACCACGGCGCTGATCGGGGTGATCGCCGAAAGGGGTGAAGCCCTCGCAGCGGCGTGGCAGATCCCGGATCGGCTGGTAGCCGCGATTGGCGACCACCGCTTTATTCTTTGGCCCGGCAGCGCGGCAGACGCCGCTCATCGCCAGTTGGCTGCAATCGGTGCAGCAAATACGGTCATCCGAGGGATCGTGCGGATTCGCAAGAGTCGCATTGCTTCGCACAGGCGCAAACGCAGGCGCAGTGCTGTCTTTCGCGGGATTCGCAAGATTCGCAGCGAGGGGACGTGAGAACTGGAAAGTCATCACACCGCCACCAGTTCGTAGGCTTCGCGGGCCGTGGGGTGGGCGGCGATGGCAACCCAGCCGTGATGCGCCAGCAACTGCATGACTTTTCTGGCGGCACCGGCGCTGCGGATGGCCGAGGGGCCATTGCGGTAGATGTCAGCCAGCGGGATCGCCCGACCCGGCCCCATCTTGTCGCGCAACCAGTTCAACACCTCCTGCGCGAGATTCAGTTCCGCCGATACCTGACCCGCACCCCACAGGCGCGTAGCTTCGGCCAGGTAGTGCTGCATCAGCAGCGCCGCCCGGTCGATGTGTTCTTCGTGAATTCCGTTGTCACCCTCGAACACCGCGAAAGTGCCGGCCATCCGGGTAATGTGTTCCGGTGCCTTCGAGGCCAAGGAACGGATTGGCGCAAGATCGCCATCCCCACCCAGGGCTTTCTCGATATCGTTGTAGAGGGCCACCCATGCTCGTTTCGCTGATGGCGTCAGGACGATGTTGGGGGGATCGAGTTCATGGTTATCGGTGATGGGCCATTCCTGTTCCAGCAGTGCATCCATCCGTGCCGTATAGGCTTGGTACTCGGCGGTACGCCCGAGATCGGTTTCGACGTACTTGCGCTGACCGGCGGTGGATTGAGGGAAGCTGACCAGGCAGCGCGCCAGAAATCCCTGCTCGCGGGCCAGTGGGTCAGCCAGCAGCAACGAGGCCACGGCGGGTTGCACCATCAGGTGCAGATTGAGGCGACGACCGTAGTAGCTGCCGGAACCGTCGCCGACACGGACTCGGTCGAACTCACCGCGATCCCACAGGCGGGAGAGTGTGGTCAAGGTGCCCAGTCGTTTCTCGGCACTCATGGCGTAGCCACCGAGAAACTGGCCACCTTCGTCATTGACCAGCCCGATGGCCGGCATGCCGACGATCAGTTGCCGATGGATGGCCTCGGTGCTCGGCTCCGAGACGATGAACAGCGGCATGACCGGTGCCTTGGGTTTATCGAGCTCACCGAGCTTGGCTTGCTTGGCATCACCGCTCAGTTTCTTGTCGGCGAGGATGCGTTTGGCGGCGGCCTCGTAGATTTCGGCGGACTTCTCGTAGGTTTCCCGATTGACAACGAATTGCTGCATCAGGATGCGTTGCCGGGCACGCACGCCAGCCAACGCCCAGCCATCGGCAGCGGATTTGCGCTCGCCGGATTCGCCCAGGGTGAGGAAGAACTCCGATAACGGTGATACCCGGCCATCGACGATCACGTTGGCGTGAGGCTGAGCAACCTGATTCATCGCCGCCAGAATGGATTGACCAATCAGTGCGACCGGGGCCTGGATGATTTCGTGCATCTTCTGCACGACGCCGGTGCCGATGGGGCCGAGGGCTTCTACCGGGTAGTGAGTTGGCGGATCGAACTCACGCGACAGCGGCAGCGGATCAGGGCGATCTTCCTCGGCCCAGGACGGGCGGGAAACTTGAGAGGGGCTGGCCACCGTCATGCCCGCCCGGTACCGGTACGGTCAGCCAAATGCCCGTCGATGAAGGCGGCAATGTCCTGGCGGCGATAACGAATACAGCGCCCGACACGCACAAAGGGCAGATGCGGCCGACCCTTGACGCGCCAGGTGGCGAGCGTGGCCGGTTGAATCTTGAGGAGAGAAGCCGCCTCGTCCTCGGTGAGGAGGATGGTGACTTCTGCCGTACGGGTACGGCGACCTTGATCGATGCCCATCTGCCTGCACTGCCTTTCATCAAGAGACGCATATCAGCGTCGATGAAGGTCAGCTTAGGCAGTGCTATGGATGAATAGCCCTATTCATCCGGGATGTCCGCGAGTTTGCGGCGCAGACTGTCGATGCGGATTTTTTGGTACTGAGATTCGCCCTCATGGCGGTAGAAGACAAAGACATCGTTGGCATCTTCGAACAGCACGCCCTCGATCATCTGCTCGCCAGAATAGAGATACTCGATATGGTCGAGCACCTTCTTGATGTCGCGGCTACCGATCCCCTGAACAATCGCATTGAGCGCACGGGTGATCCGGGCGGTGGCACCCCGGGGGCGTCCGTTGCGGAATGGGGCGACGACTGCTTCGGCCTTGCGCGCCTTACTGCGCAGCGTGGCGATTTGAGACTCAGCCTTTTTGAGCGCGACGGGATCGGGTGCGCTGGCGGCGAAGTTCGCCATGAGCAGGAATTTCTCGGCAGTGCCCGTCCGGTCAGCGGCGTCGTGCCAGAGGCCGCGTTCCCACCCTGCGATGTCGGTACGTAAGCAATTGATGTCTTCGTCGTCGTTGTGGCCGATGCCTGCTTGCTGCATCTCGTCCTCAATGCCGATGGCAATTTCACCGTAGGTTTCCGCTGTCAGCCGCGCTTCGTGGATGGCCAGCAACGCAAATATCTGGGCGTCAGACAGGGTGGGCGGATCATGCGGGATACGCGTTGTCCAGAGACTGCGGGCGGCTGCAATGTAGCTGCCGTGGTGTTCGGCGTGCTGGTGGATGGCAAGGTTGGATCGGACGATGCCGATAGCCGCCTGTTGTGCCCAGTCGGGGTAGCCTACCGTGGTCAGTGGTTCGAGGAAGGCGCGGGCGTTAAAAACGACAGCGTCGAGGCGGTCGAACTCGGCGGTGATCTGTGGCCACAGCCAGCACTGACCGTGAGTGATGCGCAAATCGTTGAGATCGCCCGTCAATGGATTGAATGGCATGCCCTCCTCGATAGCACTATCGCCCTCGTCGCCGGAGGCGCTGGCGTATTGCTCATCGGGTGTGGGAGGGGTTGCCATTTACGTTTTCAGATCTCGTGTCTGCGAATCGTGAGAATTCCGCGAAACTCCTTGTGCCGTATGGTTCCGCGCCAATGCGAAGCCATGCGAATCGTGCGACAGACAGGACGAGGTTTCGCGGCTGTCGCATTCGATGAGCAAGCCACCACCCCAGTCATCAAGCCGACTTTCGTAACATTCGCAGGATTCGCATGGGTCATTTTACGGATGTGCGTTGATGAGGTCACCTGCGACGGGATAAACCAGAAACGTTGATCGTCACGACTGTCACCACCGTCACGTCTGCAGCGTCGGTGATGATGGTGATGGTCGTGACGATAACCCGTATTGTTATGGTCGCCGGGAGGGATGTATGCACAGGCGAAAGGGGTCCTTCCTGGCGATAGTCCCATGCGGGAGGCGACAGCGCGGCGCTTCGATAGCGTCAGAGTGCAAACCGAGGTTTGCAGGGTTTGCGGTTTGCACCACGGCAAGGGTGGGAGTTGAATTCACTCCCTTTGAACCAAATCGGCCACCCATCGCAAAGCCAGTGCTGGCGCGGATTGCCGCCGCTTTCGACACGAAAAATAGGCAAAACGGCCACCGAGACTGATGGCCGAAGAAAAGGGTATCGCTTGAATCGATACCCTTTGGCGGTTTGCAGTCAGGCGATGCGATACACCCTTTCGCCGGTAGCATCCTTCACCGACACGATGTTCAGGCCGAGCTTTTTCTTGAGTGCTTCGGAGAGCGTGCCGCGTACCGTGTGCGCCTGCCAGCCGGTGGTTTCCATGATCTGCCGAATCGTCGTTCCATCGGAACGTTGCAGCATTTGTACGACTGCGGCCTGTTTGCTGTTCTCGCGGGTGCGTGGCTTGGTGTCGGTGCGCTCTTGCGCCCACGTGGCCTCTGCGGCCGTCACGGCGGCATCGATTTCGGGATCTGGCATGACTGGCGCAGGCACCTTGCGTTTGCACCCAACGGCGGCGTAGGCGGCATCGGTCAGGTAGTAGCCGACGTGGTCGAGGTGTTGAAACTTGGTGATCAGGTCGCGGGCGAGCAGTCCCTCGATGACGGCGGTTTTGGCACCGCCGCGTAGGTTGCTCGGCAGCGGTTCGATGTTGCCGTCCGGGCGGGCGGCAGCGGCCTTGAGGACGGCGGTCTGGGTGTCGGTCAGTTTGACGTTCATGATCATCTCCGATGGTTGGTGGGCGTCGTCACTCACCGTTGCCGCCGAGGATCGCCAGCAACTCGTCCAGCCCGGCCTCCGCCCTCCCGAGATCGCCGACGTGGCCCCAGTTGATGGCATCGTGGTCGTGACCGAAGTGGTCGTCGGCGAGTTGCTGCAGCCGTTCCAGCTTTGCGTGGATGGCGGCGGTGCGGGCGAGGTAGATGTCGAGGGCGGTTTGCTTGGCGTTCATCGTGGCCTCCGTGATGTGATTGACGACGCCACCATGAACGCGCTGTTCGATCAGGAAGCCAAGCACTTCTCGAACACTTCACGATGGTGGAAATTGCTCGGTCTGGCGGCTAGCACTATGGAACGATCATCCAAGCTGGTCCGCTCCCACATTGCTGGTTCATGAAAGGCAAGGGCAATCCGGTCGATAGCGAATCTCTGTTCCGCCACGTCATCAAGCCATTCGCCAAGGCGGTTTGCCACTTTGCTGCCGTCGTGCGAAACCAGTCTTTCCGCTCCGCCATCGCTCATCAGGGCGATACCGAAAATCTCCTGAGTGGACAAAATTCCGAATTGCACGTCGCTGGCGCTGGCCGCATCAACAAAACAGGTCTGATTGGCAAACTCGCCCTTTGCGCTGGCCTGGTTGCCTAGCGACCACAGGCCTTTGGAATTCCTGGCCACGATGGCACCATCGCCTACTTTCCACCAAAAGACATGGCGCTCGCCGATGACCGCAACCTGCAGGGTTGCGCGCACATCGCGCACATCGCGCCGTTCTGCATGGGCCAGATCAGCAAGCAGACCATGTGCCTGCATCCGTAGCCTTTCCGCCCAGCGCGTCGACTGTGCTTGCGACGATGCGTCATCCTCGCCATCCAGCCAGGGCGCAAGATCGTCTTCCAGGGTTCGCAGGAAACGGGTGACGCCGATGACCAGCGCTTGGGCACCCCGCTCGCTGATGGCCGCAGAACCGGCCCCGTCGCTCAAAGCAAGAATCGGGCGCGGTAAGTTGCGAAAGGCCACGGCATCCTGGCAAGGCATACCTTTGCGTCGGTGCGCCAGTCCGATGACAGTATCGCCACAGAGCCGCCAATCCGTCATGGGCATCGGCAATGGGACGGGAGGCTGCACCACTTCCGGTTCACTCGCGGATGCCGATGTGCCAGTCTCCTGCCCGGGCAATGGCGTGTCAGCCTCATTGGTTGACATTGGGCTCACATATGACGACTGAGCCGACGCGCTTGCATCCGTGGCAACGGCATCGGCTTTGCGCCGGAAAGGGGGCTTGTGCGTGCGCGCCATGTTAGACGCTCCCCCAGCTATCCATGCTCGGAAGCTGCACTGAGGCGTCGGACGAAGTGCTGGCCGAAACCCGCGCCATGGATGCCGACAACCACTGGAACAGTTCGCGGAATTTGAGTCCATCGAGCGCCACTGCGGGCTTGCTGGAGAACTGCGAAAGCACGTCTAGGTCGGCACCCTGCACCCCGATGGGCAGGCTGACCAGCTTGCGCTGGGCGGACAGCGCGCTGGCACGCTGAGCGGCATCCTGCCAGCCATAGTCCGGCGCTCCGTCGCTGATCAGTACCAGCCACGGCTGGTAGTAGGGCACGCCAGCGTCGCGGTAGGCTCTCTTGCGCGCATCCAGATCGTCGAGTGCCATGCGTGTGGCTTGCCCGAGCGGGGTGCCGCCGCTCGCATCGAGCGGGGCAAACCCCGAAATCTGCTCGACGCCGATAAACGGCTGAATGCAGTCGACCGAGCCGCCAGCGGTATACACCGCCAGGTCCACTGACCAGCGCGCTAGGTCATCGCGCTTCACTTCGTCGAGAAACAGCTGGATGCCGGAGTTCAATTGGTCGATGGGCTGGCCAGACATGGAGCCGGAGGTATCCAGCACCAGAGCCACTGGGCAGCGCGGCGTGGGGTTGTCGATGAGGTCGTTGTGCGATTCGTTCATGGTCTTCTCCTTGGTCGTGTTCATGAAATTGGCAAGAGCAAACATGGTGTTCTCCTTGGTCAGGCCGCAAGCGGCTGGGAAATGGACTGAGTGCCCCGGTATTCCTTTGTCTTGGGGGCGGCTGGTTTGATTTGGGTGTCGTGCCATCCACGGCCAAGCTCACGCTGGTAGAGCTTGAGGACGTCAATCCACTCCGTGATCGTTGTACGTGGAGCCGAATCTTGGGCACCATCCTTGAAGGTGCGGATAAATTGCTCCTTCAATTTGAAGGGCAGATGGCTCCAGATGTTGAACCATGGGCCCTTCGGGATACCGCCTCCTCCTTGGCCGTAGGGGAAGTATCCCTTGCGGATGTTCTCCACGGGACCGGCGCCGCCGACCACATCGTATGGATGGCGACCAAGCATCAATGATTTGAAGATCAGGATGGCCAGCGAAAAGTACTCGCTTTCCAGTGTCCGGCTGATTTTGCCTAGCTCCTTGCCTTGCAGTTCGGGCGCGAGCATGTCGGGGGCTGCCACCGGGCAGCGAAAGGTCTTGCCCGCCGCGTTGACCTGCCAGCTGTCGCAGTCGATCAACGTCACAGAGTCACTGTCCGGATCGCACAGGAAGTTGGCTAGGTTGTAGTCGCCGACCATCACTCCCGCCGTATGCAACTCTCGCAAGGTGCCCAACAGGCTCAGTAGGTAGGAAACCGCGGCCGGGCGATCGAGGTTCGGGAAGTTCTCGCGATAGGCCATGGCATGGGCGAGCACGTTCATGCGCACCCCGCTAGCCTTGCGCATGGCATTGCCACGCCACTGACCACGTTCATCAAATACCGAAAAACGCGGCCAGGCAAGACCCGGATGCAGCTTGAGGCTGGCGAGCTTGGGATCGCTGCTCATCGCCTCAATCTTGGCGCGCAGAGTGTCGGTCCGCTTTTGCAGCACATGGCCATGATAGAGCTTGACCACGACCCCGGGATACAGCGGTACGGCATGGACTACTGCTTCGCCACCCTGGGCAAACGGTGTGTCGGTGAGTTGAACGGATTCGCCTGCTGCGTTACGAACGGTGAGTGTCATAATTTGATCTCCTGCGCTAAAGGGTTAGTCGTTTGCAAGCATGCATTGCAACGACCGTGCCAATAGATCGCACGTCAGTAACTACCGTTTAATTACAGATAGTTACATGCGTTTATGGAGTTTGGCCTTGATCTGCCGTACTGAAGCAACATAAACTATCTAGCGTGATATAAAAAAGCTTATGTTGTGATCGATATTCTCTTGACTTGGATCGGCCGAACCGACCTTAGGGCCGCCTCTGGCAACCCAGATGCTGGACTGGGTCCAATTGCGCAGGCAGTACGTGCCGGTGATTACATGGAAATTCATCTAATCAATGACTTCTCGGCGAGTGAGGCCAAGGCATTCGTCAAATGGCTTGCGCCTCAGACCGATGCAAAGATTGCCCTGCATCATGCCAAGCTGTCATCACCGATAAACTTCGGCGAAATCTATGAGCGAGTCGTCGAAATCCTAGAGAGCATTGGCACTCCGCTGACGCGACTTACTTATCACCTCAGCCCGGGAACGCCAGCGATGGCTTCGGTCTGGATCTTGCTCGCCAAGACAACTTTTCCCGCAAGGCTGATCCAGTCATCGCCGCAATCTGGTGTTGAAGAAGCCAATATTCCATTTGATATCTCTGCCGAATTCATCCCGAAGTTGCTCCAGAGGAGTGATGAGCGCCTAACGACGCTGTCGAGTGGAGCAGTTAGCGAGGATGTTGCGTTCGAAAATATCATTCATCGCAGCGCAGTCATGAAACGCGTGGTCGAACATGCACGCCGCGTTGCTCTCCGCGGTATTCCAGTGTTGATTGAAGGCGAGAGCGGAACAGGGAAGGAGCTAATGGCTCGCGCCATTCATCGCGCCAGTCCGAGAGGGGGCAAACCGTTTATTTCAGTAAACTGTGGTGCGATTCCTTCAGAACTGGTCGAATCGGAGTTTTTTGGCCACAAAAAAGGTGCCTTTACGGGAGCCAGTACGGATCGCAAGGGGCATTTCGAACGCGCCGACGGAGGCTCGATCTTTCTTGACGAAGTCGGAGAACTGCCTAAGGCAATTCAGGTCAAGTTATTGCGCACTCTGCAGGAAGGAGAGGTAACTCCGGTAGGATCAAGTGATGCTCGAAGAATTGACGTGCGGGTGATCGCGGCCACCAATCGCACTCTACTAAACGAGGTCGTTAACGGAAACTTTCGCGAGGATCTTTTTTATCGCTTGGCGGTAGCCGTCATCAGACTGCCACCTCTGCGTGAGCGCGCAGGTGATATCTCTCTATTGATCGATGTCCTAATGACGCAAGTAAATGATGTGACTGCATCTATTGGCGTCAATCATAAGGAGATATCTGCTGCCGCAAGAAACCTATTGCTTCAGTATGGTTGGCCAGGAAATGTTCGAGAACTGTTGAATGTTCTTCAACGAGCTTCGGTTTGGTCGGATGACGCGGTGATCAGGCCGGATGCCATCAAGGATGCGACCATGGAGCCAAAGAAAATGCTGGAATCTTCCAAAGAAATTCTCAATCGAACTTTGGGCCTCGGCTTCAATCTGCACGAAATAATGGCCAGCGTAGCGCGTCACTATTTGGAACGGGCATTGGATCAAACAAAGGGCAACAAAACGGAGGCGGCAAAGCTTCTCGGCTTCGGTAATTATCAAACACTCACTAATTGGCTGATTAAGTATGGCGTTGAAAGATAGATGGAGGTCATGTCGAAAACGCCATCGCTGGCGCGAGGATTGCTTGTAACCCAAGTAAGGAAAAAAACAGATCGGTACCAAGACACGGAAATATGCCGCCAATTTCTGATGTTGAGCCTAACAACATTTGCGCGCGATTAAGGGGAGTGAGCATGGAAGGAAAGTTTAAGTGCTGGGTCAACGGAAAGACCTTCGGATTTATACAGCCCGATGATGGTTCTGAGGATGTCTTTGTTCAGCAAACATCAAGCATTGCATGGAAGGAGATGCGCAAAGGTACTCGGGTGAGCTTCGAGTGCGAGGAAAATGCAAAGGGCCAAAGAAAAGCTCGAGATATTAAGATCGTAAGCCAAACTCCGGTTAAAAGTGGACGACGTGGTACGGTACGCTTCTGGAACGACAAGGGTTACGGATTTATCGAGCCGAGCGACGGGTCCAACGACGTATATATTCACGCGAACATATTGCCTGCCGATGAGAATGGGTACCTTTCAGAAGGGTTGGTGGTCGATTTTTCTTCAATGGCCTCTGATGAAGGTGAAGAGGCAACGGCGGTCACGGTCATTGGATGGGACGGGGCGAGCGATCGGTTAGCGAACTTTGCTGACATGGGAAAGTCGGGATGGCTGGAAGAACTTAAGCTCCTAGCAGAAAAAGAACCTTGGGATTACATGCAGACCAAGGCGACAGAACCGCTGCCGATTCTTCGCAGCTACGTTCGCTATACGTTCCAGAGACTGGAGGAGATGAGCGGAGGAATTGGTTATTCCGCAAACGAGCAGTTTTCCGCAATAAATACAGGCCTTGTTACTCCAAATCAAGAGGAGTTATTCGCCACATTTCGCCGTAACAGCAAAGCCGGCCGGCAGATGTGGAAGTTCGCTGGATTCAAGAAATCTAGCGATCGAAGCTTTGTTGACAGCTTCGGGTCTTCGACGCCTCCATTAGCGGACTACTTTGATGACCCTTCAGTTCTTTTGTATGACCGCCGATGTAAGCTGACTGTAAATTACGACCACGTCATGGAAAATATTGATCGATTTCCAAAGCACTTGCAACAAAACCCATACGTGGCCAGGCAACTTCTTACTAGCGCGGAAGTCACCACAAGTAAGCGTGTTTTCCGAAACTATAAAGCTGCGATTCCGCAGTACTTTAGGGACAAGGGCAAAGAAGGCTCTGTTCAGTTATTGCTTCCCATTTGTCTCGAGAATCCTGTCAAGGCAGACCTTGCCCTAGTTGCAACAAAAAACGAATTGGGCGATACATATCTGTGTTCGACCATTTTGACGCTAGATATGGCGTACAACAACGCCCGACTATTGGCGCGTCCCGATACTGAATGGCTACAACCGTAGCCGAGACCGTTCAGGCACCCACATGGGTCAACAGCGGTGCCATGATCACCGGCGGCCTAGATCTGCTGGGCCTGCGTTTGCCCGTCCAGTTCATCGGCGGCACCTTGCTGGATGGCGTGACGACGGTGACGCCATCGGTTCGCTATCTGGCCTTTCGTGCCTGGCTGATCCATCGCTACGGCCAGACCGGACAGGCGGACGACTGGCAAACCTATACGGATTTCGCGGCGCGCATCGAGTCGGCCCTGGTGCTCGGCAATCTGACACAGGATCGTTCGATCAGCGGCCTGATCGGGGCCGATCAGGCGCTGATCCGGCTCGATGCCGATTCGCCGCAGGTGGAAGTGTCGGCGCTGGTCAAGTCGCCAGCCTCCACGATTTACGCCGGCCCCTCCGATCAACTGGGTCTGAGCAAGACACGGGACAACGCGGTGCCGGCGCTGGTCGATACCCGGGGCCTGCCCCTGGCCCTGGCGGTGCAGGGGCGGCTGGCGGGTAGCCCGCTGCTCGAGCGCCTGCTGTCCGAGCCGAACCTGACACAGGTATCGCTGGACGACTTGCGTGAATTGGGCACGGTGGTCCGCATCGACCAGATTCCCGATGACGAGCGCGAACTGTTGCTGGCCGCTATTGTGCCTGCCAAGCCGCTGCCGAGGGAGCGGGCGCGTGTCGGCACCTACGCGGCTCTGCTGGCCTTGGCGGCCAAGAAGAAAACACGGCCCACGGAAGGCGATCTGTTCGACGCCGCCTGCTCGATGAACCGTTTCGGCGAACCGCTGCTCGATCAGGTGGCTGTCGGCTGGACTTTTTATGGTGTGCGGGATGCCATCGCCGTCACCCAGGAAGCCGTGATGGCGGCCGTGATGGACGAGATCATGGCCAGTCCGGAAGACGGCCTGGCCGGTGTGGCACGAGAGCAGATCGTCGGGGCGCTAATGGAGCGCGTTGAGGAGCACGACTCCGCCTTACGCGACCTGGGTTTGCTGAGTGCCGCCGAGTCGGTGGCATCGCTGTCATTTCGGGATGTTCAACAGCGCATCGAAGATCGCGTTTCCGCCAATAGCGTGACCAGCCATGGTGTGAAGCGCTGGCCCGATACGCTGATCGAACCTTTGTTGTACAAGCGTGCCTTGAAATCGGGGGCGGGTGCGTTGTCCCTGGCTGTTGTGGCGTGGGTGCTGGCAGCCGCCCGGGTGGCTGATGCCGTGCGGGAAAATAGTCAGCAATCCGGCAGTCTCTCGTACCAGGGGTGGCGTCGACTGGGGCTGCGCGATGTCATCCTGCCCGAGTTGGATCGCTTTCACCACGAGGATCGTCCGATGCGTGAGGTCGCCGCCGAACTTGCCTACCGGACGGTGCAGCAGCATCTGCAGATCACTTGGTCGCGCTTGCAGGTCGATCTGCGCCGTGATGTGGCGCTGCTCACCGCCGAGGGCAATCAGTGGTTCTCGCGGCGGGGGAAAACTTTTTCCGCCGGGCGCACGGCATCGCGCATTCAGCAAGCCCTAGGCTGGCTCGGCCAGCTCAAGTTGATTGACGAGGGTGGCATCACGGCCGATGGCGACGTGGTTCTGAAACGGGCCTTCGCGGTGTTGGCCGAGGAGGTCACAGCATGAATCCGCGCCTTTTTTGTCGCGAGCAGTCGTATCACAAGGCCTTGTTGCTGACCTACTCGTTCGATCCGGTCTTTTTCGAGCAGGTTGTGTTACCCGATCTTTGGGCAGGGCGGTCGAGCGACATCCTGGTGCTCGGTGATCAGGGGCAGATTGAGGCGTCGACCCAGGCAGCGGCCGGGCAACTCTGGCACCTTGGCAGACACTACCTGCTTTCCGGCGCGAACCACACGGGCGCGTTTCATCCCAAGGTGTTTTTGCGGCTCGGCCCCAAAGATGGGCTTGTGATGCTCGGGAGTGGGAACGTGACCAGCTCGGGATGGGGTGGTAATCAGGAACTTGGCACCGCCTGGATGGTGGGGCCGGAACACGCCGACAAGGGTGGCTGGTTACACCCTTTCCTCGACAGTGTGTTGTCTTGGTGTGGCGGGGGGCTTGAGCACGACGCCGTGCGACGAATGAAGGACGTGCCGTGGCTCAGCCTGACGCCCGTCGCGCTCGCCACGGAGAGTGTTGTGCTGCACAGCCGCCAGGGGCTTTCGTTGGCGCCGGCGCTCGCGCAGCGGTGGGCTGGGCGACGATTCGACGAAGTGAGGATACTTACCGGATCGACAGACGAATCCGGTGCCTTTCTGCGCTGGGCGCATTCGACCTTTGGCGTTCAACAGGCCACGATTGCACTCACGCCGTCGTCGGCGAGTTTTAATCTCGACAGGCTGGCGGACCTGCCCCTCAAGCTGCGCATCGTCCCCGCACTGGCAGATCGTGCCATGCACGCAAAGTTTTACTGGTTCGACGGGCCGAACGGGCCGTCTGCTGTCATGGGCTCTGCTAACTGTTCTGCCGCAGCCTGGCTGCTGGCCCCGGATCAGGGCGGCAATATCGAAACGCTGGTCGCCTACGATCAGCCGAACCCCGATGATTTCGCAGGTGTGCTCAGCGTTTTTGCTGCACCGGCAAGCGACCCGGTCGATGTGCTTTTGCCGAGGTCGGCCACCGTGAACCAGCCGGATGCCAATGCACTGGTATTCCACTTGAAGTCATTACAGTGGGACAGCGCTGGACATCGTTTGCAGGCGGAAATCTCGCCGGCACCGGAGTCCAGCATGAAGGTTGAACTTGTGGCCGGTGGCCTTCGGTTTCCAATGCAGCCCATGCAAGGTGCTGTCGGGGCTTGGGTGTGCGATCTTCCAAAGGATCTCGCTTCGGCAACGGTGTTCGCCAGTGTGGAAATTTTCCGTGAAGCTGAGCAATGGACGACGTTCCCCAGATGGGTGAACGACGTTGCCGCCCTGGAGCACGCCAGCCACGCAGCACGGCTGCTGGAGCCTTTCAAGGGGCTGGAATGCAGCGCCACGTCCACGGAACAACGTCAGATGCTCGATGAACTGCAGGAGGTTGCGCACGCCTTGTTCAACGATACGGCGGCTTTCCGTGACCCCGGATTCGGATCGGCGCGCACCAAAGAGTCCAAGGACGACGCGCCGGCCTCACCGGTCAATCCGGCCGATTTGATCGTTCATCTGGAAGAATTTCACGATGGCTTGCCGAATTTCGGTTCCGCTGGCCCAAGTTCCTCGCTGTCGCTGACTGGCATTCTTCGTCTGCTGTTCGATGCGGAAGCGGAAGAGATTGTGGGTTCGGTCGCGACCAAAGATGAGGAGATCGACGAAGGCCAATTGCCCGATGACGGGAAAGGCGCTCCCAAGAAGGTCAGCGAGAAGACGGCGGCCACCCCCAACCCCGTGCCAATTGAGGATCGTTTTCGGGATCGGTTGGCGGCGCAGATCTCCACATTCCTAACCGAGATGTCTTCACCGGCATTCGCGGAACGGTGCTCGGCGACGCAGATGGTGCAGGCGGTTTCATTCCCGCTCGCGGTGGCCCTGCGCGGGCAGCGCAGGGGATGGGTGAAACCGGAGGTTGCAGAACAGTGGGCTCTGGAGGTGTTTTCGATTCTCTTCCGGGGGAAGGCTTCGGGGTCTGGCGGACTATTGCACGCAGTCGAGCAGCGTTACGCCGATAACGATCAGCATTCGACCTTCGAGGAGGTGGTTGGCGATGGCACATTGTGGATGGTGCTTGTTGCCACGCTGGGCAATTCCAACTGGCAGGGCGTTGGCACGGACATCGATAAAGCGGTCGCTCTGCGGGAGGTATTTACGGCCCCCCAACTCCTGGCTTCCGCCGTGCCAGCACGAGTCGCGGCTCTCATCGGAAAAATTCGTATCGACGATGCGCGCTCCTATCTTGCCGACGTCGCCCCAACGGTGACGCGGCGGCTGGAGGAAATCGATTCCGATTTGAGGCAAGTCTGGGAGTTTGAACTGCGCCAGCAGGCCGAGCGCGGCATCACACACAAGGTCGGAGATTTGCTCTGGCGAGAGAAAATCGGATGGGCAATATGCTTGGAGGAGGCACCATCGAAAGCAGGCCAGTCTGTAAAGGTCCGTCTGCGAGGCAAGGAGAAGGCCGTGATGAATGGCTATTACGTCAATGCTTCCGATCTGGCCAGCCGGGATACGCACCTTGGCAGCCTGATCGAGAATCTTCGCCGCACAGTTTCAGCCACGACTGCAAATCCGGAAAAGGCTTTGACGGTAGAGTGACGCACCTGAGATATTCATGCCGATTTGTTCGCGAAATGAGCCATGACCATTGAGTCACTTCCCAAATTCACCCGCACCGCCCACCAGCGCTGGGATTCGATTCCTGCCAATATCCGCCAGCTTTTGTTGGCCAACGTCTGGTGCGGGCAATGCCGCCACGAAGTGACGATCACCAATTTCACCGGGACCATCAAGGGTGGCAACCTGCTGCTGGTTGGCAAATGCGCCGAGTGCCACGGCGACGTGGCGAGAGCGATCGAGGGCTCATGAACGCGTTGCCGCAGAAATACGCAGCAGTGCTCACTGGCCCCAATAGCGAGTCGTTCGATAGTAAACTGCGCACCACCAACATGATAAAAGCGGGCTGGCGATGATCATCGCCAGCCCGCTTTCATTTCGGGTGTGACTTGCTCAGGCCGGTGTTTGGTAGCGCGGCACGCTACCCTATGCATTTTTCCGCAAGGTATTATCTTGGCAACACAGTGATTTTTCGCCGGTCGGGTAACTTCTTCTCCAAATTCCTCAATCCAGTTTGATGCCGGATATCTTCAAAGCCGCGATTGATGCTGAAACGCGAGATACCACATTGCGCAGGAGCCTGTTCCTGCGTTTCGCGTTGCTTGTCACTATCGCGGTAGCGCTGTTCGGCGTCGGGTATGTGAAGTTCGGCTTGCGTCCAATGGTTACGCAGATTGCCGAGAGCCATTTCAGTGCGGCAGCCGAGAAGGTGAATGCCTCGCTTGAACGCTTATTCAGCCCGGTCGAGAACTGGATCGGTGTGGCCCGGCAGTGGGCCGTGTCGTCTCCTTTCGATGAAACCAGACCCGAGGAATTCAACGGGCTATTTATGCCCATGTTGCAGGAATTGCCTCAACTTACTTCGATTGTGGCCGGGACCGACAATGGACGGGGCTGGATGTTGCTGCAATTGGCGGACGGTGCCTGGATGAACCGGTTTACCAATCTCCCGGCGCGTGGCAAGGCCCAGACTTTCATTCACTGGGCAGCGGATGGTTCCCGGAACATATATACGGAAGAGAAGGATTACGATCCACGTGATCGGCCCTGGTACAAGGGGGCCATGGAGGCGATGGCGCTGGACGAATCAATATTCTGGACAGAACCCTACAATTTCTTTACCACCGGCGACCCGGGCATTACCGGTTCGACGGGTGTTGTCCTGCCGGATGGGGAGGTGTTGGCACTGGGCATAGACATAAAACTGTCGGACATCTCCCGGGCGACATCCCGTATTGCTGTCGGCACGCACGGCTATGTATCGGTAATGACCGCGGACGGACGTCTGCTGGGCTTGCCACGACAGTCAACGGCAATCGATGACAGCCAGATCCGCGCCATGGGCCTGCAGCCGATAGCCAACCTCAATAATCGGGTGATCGATGAGGGGATGGCGTTGTGGCAGCGCGAAGGGCGACCCAATGGGGAGGTCATGCGCTACACCACGTCCGGTGAAGCCTGGCTGACGTCTTTCCGCGAATTCAATCTTGGCAAACAGGTTTTCTGGGTTGCGGTTTTCGCGCCGGAACGCGATTTCATTCCCGCCTGGCGACCGATGGCCAATGTCCTGATGGCCATCTTCACGGTGGCTTTGGCATTGTCTTTTCTGCTGGCCTTGCGCTATGCGCGCCGCTTCAGCGAACCCATGGAATTGCTGGCGGCCAGCAGTGCCCGCATTGCCCAGCTGAATTTTCAGGATGATCAGCCGATTCACAGCGATATCAGGGAAATTCGGCAGCTGACGCACGCCCAGGAAAAAATGCGCAAGATGCTCAATGACTATCGGCACACCGTTGACAGTCAAGCCAAGAATCTGAAGCAGCAAATCGCTGCCCTGCGTGGCGCGGAAGCCAGGCTTGAGCACCTCAGCCAGCATGATCCACTGACCGGCTTGCCGAATCGCCTGCTGCTCAATGATCGTCTGGCAACCGCCCTGCCGCGCGCAGAACGGCACGGCACCCAGCTGGCCGTACTATTTCTCGATCTGGATCGCTTCAAGGAGGTCAACGATTCCCAGGGGCATCCCGCGGGGGACCAACTGCTCCGCGCAGTGGCGTTGCGGCTTGGCATGGGCCTGCGCAAATCGGATACGCTGGCGCGTCTGGGCGGGGATGAATTTGTGCTGCTCGCTGAGGAAATCGGTAGTGCGGCCGATGCGGAGAACATCGCCCGCAAACTGCTGCACGAGCTTGCCGCCCCCTTTGAAATTGAAAATCGCCTATTCCATTTGACCGGCAGCATCGGCATCAGCATGTTTCCGGCAGACGGAAATGAGCCGGTGGCCATGATTCGCAATGCGGATTCGGCGATGTATCAGTCCAAGGCCCAGGGGCGCAATACCTTCCGTTTCTACTCGGAAGAAATGACCTTGCGGGCCGTTGCACGATTGCAGCTGGAGGAAGCCTTGCACCAGGCCGTCCGGCGTGGCGAATTCGAGCTCCATTATCAGCCGCAAATCAATCTGCGCGACGGCGGGTTGATCGGTGCCGAAGCTCTGGTGCGCTGGCGTCATCCGGAGAAGGGACTGATCGCACCGGACGCTTTCATACCGCTGGCCGAGGAAACTGGCCTGATCTGTCCGATCGGCGAGTGGGTGCTTGAGGAAAGTTGCCGCCAGTGGTCCGCATGGGCGCAGCAAGGCTTTGTACTGCCACGGATTGCCGTGAACTGGTCGGTAAAGCAGCTGGAGGCAAGCAACCTGCTGGCACTGGTCACCGCCGTTCTGGAAAAAACCGGGATGCCGAGTACGGCGCTGGAACTGGAAATGACCGAATCATTCTTTCTCGAGTCGCCGGCGGCATTGGATATGTTGCTGGCGGTCGGCAAGACCGGAGTCAGTTTTGCCCTGGACGATTTTGGCACGGGCTATTCGTCCTTGGGATATCTGAAGACGCTACCACTTGCCCGACTGAAGATTGATCGGGGCTTTACGCGGGACATCGGGCAGAATCCTGACGGCGAGGCGGTAGTGCATGCCATTATCGGTCTGGCCAAGGCGCTGGGGCGGGACGTCATCGCCGAGGGAGTGGAGACATCCGAGCAGGCGGATTTCCTGATCCGGCATGGTTGCGAGCAGGGACAAGGCTATCGCTATGCGCGGCCATTGCCCGCTCCGGACTTCCTTGCCTGGCGGTCTGCGCGAGGTAACTGAGCGGACTTTGCAGCACATGCTGCGCCTCCAGTATAGTCACGTCATGTCAGCTGCCCCCGCGCTAAACCTCTCCGCCCTGTCGCATGCCTTGGGCGACTGGGCGTGTCGCTTCGATGCCGACCTGCTGGACGAATGCGATTCGACGAATGGTGTATTGCTTGCCCGCACCGAGGCTGGCGCACCGTCGGGCGCGGTGGTCATCGCCGCAGCGCAGACGGCCGGGCGCGGCCGGCGCGGCCGGCCATGGATTTCCACCCCGGGTGACAGCCTGACCTTTTCCCTGCTTTGGCGCTTCGCCCCGGGCACTCGGCCGGCCGGACTATCGCTCGCCGCTGGTTTGGCGGTGGCGGAGGCGCTGGAGAAAGTCGGCGCTGGCAGGACGGCGTCAAACGGAACATCGCGTAATCCGGGGACGGCGATTCAACTCAAATGGCCGAACGATCTGCTGCTCGGCGGGCGCAAGCTGGGTGGCATCCTCGTCGAGTTGTTGCCTGGCGCACCGCATGTGGCCGTGATCGGCATCGGCCTGAATTTACGCCTGCCGGCCGCACTGCCGGACGCTCTGCAGGCGCAAAGCGCGGCGCTGGACCATGGTGGTGATCCCAACGAATTGCTGGCCGGAATACTCGTCGAGTTGCTGGCGGTGCTGGACAGTTTTGCGGCGAGCGGGTTTGCCGACCTGCGCAGCGCCTGGATGGCACGCCATGCCTTCGCGGACGCTCCGATCCGGCTGCTCGCGGATTTCGCGCCGCCGCGCATGGGCATCTGTCGCGGTGTGGATGTCGATGGGGCGCTGTTGCTGGAAGTGTCCGGACAGATCGAGCGGGTGCTGTCTGGCGAGGTGTCACTGCGGAGTGCGGCATGATCCTCTGCCTGGACGCCGGCAATACCCGGATCAAATGGGGCCTGTGGGATGGTCGGGACTGGCGCGGGAGCGGCGCCCTTGGGCATGAGGAAATCGGCCAGCTGAGCGGCGCATTGCCGGCCAGGCCCGCACGCGTCCTGGCTTGCAACGTCGCCGGCGATGCAGTGGCGGCGAGCATTGCGGACTCGGCCGCAAGCCTGAACCTTCCGCTTGAATGGTTTCGCAGTAGCGCTGCAGCCGGCGGGGTCAGCAATGGCTATGACAACCCCGCGCAGCTCGGCGCCGACCGTTGGGCAGCACTGATCGGCGCGCGCTCCGTGCATGCTGGTCCGGCGCTGGTCGTGATGGCGGGAACCGCGACAACCATCGACGTGCTCGGGGCGGATGGCGTCTTCCGCGGTGGCCTGATCCTCCCCGGCCTCGATCTGATGCGCCAGGCGCTGGCCCGCAATACCGCGCGCTTACCCGCGGCGCACGGAAAGTACCGTGCCCTGCCAACGAATACCGACGACGCGATTATCAGCGGTTGTCTGTTCGCCACGCTCGGCGCCATCGAACGCATGGCGTGCCGCTCCTTTGACGCTGTTGTCGACGATAATTTTTGCTGTTTGATTTCCGGTGGCGGGGCGGATACCCTCATCCCGCATTTGCGCGTGATGTACAGGCGTATCGACAACCTCGTATTGACCGGTCTGGCACGAGTATCCGCCGCGAATGAAGCGAGATAACTGTCATGACAGTAACGGCAATGAGCCATTTCCGGCGCGCCACCGCTTGACGGTGAGCGCCGTTGCAGTATGGTTGCGGTTTTTTCAACAATAGCGAACATGGGAGAGGGCAGCATGAGCCAGACACGCGTCATTCTTGACGAATCCGAGATTCCGACACATTGGTACAACATTGCCGCCGACCTGAGCAATCCGCCGGCACCGCCGCTGGGGCCGGATGGCAAGCCGGTCGGCCCGGAGCAGATGCTGGCGATTTTCCCCGGCCCGATTCTCGAACAGGAAATGTCGGCGGAGCGCTGGATCCCGATTCCCGACGAGGTGCGCAAGATCTATGCGCTGTGGCGCCCCAGTCCGCTGTGCCGCGCCGAGCGCCTGGAACAGATGCTCGGTACGCCCGCCAAGATTTTCTACAAGTACGAGGGCGTCTCCCCGGCCGGTTCGCACAAGCCCAACTCGGCGGTCCCGCAGGCTTATTTCAACAAAATTGCCGGCACCAAACGCCTCGTGACGGAGACCGGCGCCGGCCAGTGGGGCTCCTCGCTGTCGCTCGCCGGCCAGATGTTCGGTCTGCCGGTGCGGGTGTATATGGTCAAGGTCAGCTATGACCAGAAGCCGTATCGCCGCATGATGATGCAGACCTGGGGCGGCGAAGTGCTGGCCAGCCCGAGCAAGCAGACCAAGACCGGCCGCGACATCCTGCAACGGGATCCCGACAACCAGGGCAGTCTCGGCATTGCGATTTCCGAGGCGATCGAGGATGTGGTTTCCACTCCCGGCAGCAAGTACGCACTGGGCTCGGTGCTCAATCATGTGCTGCTGCACCAGACCATCATCGGCCAGGAAGTGAAGAAGCAGTTCGCAAAGATCGGCGAATATCCGGACATGATCTTTGCGCCCTGCGGCGGCGGCTGCAACTTCGCCGGCGCGACCTTCCCCTTCCTGGGGGATGTGGCGGCAGGCGACAAGCGCCCGCAGAAGATCCGCATGGTGGCGGTCGAGCCGGCCTCCTGTCCGACGCTGACCAAGGGTGTGTATGCCTACGACTACGGCGATGCCACGGGCTTCACGCCGCTGATGAAGATGTACACCCTCGGCCACGACTTCATGCCGCCGGGCATC
>CAZOMI010000022.1:22199-37479 GCA_964580925.1 uncultured Methyloversatilis sp. | reverse complement strand
TCATTGGAACACAGCGATGATCGCAGCGAGATGCTGGATGCCTTTGTGTTGCGATCTAATCCACGAATACATGGAATCCACCGAAGACCTGTTAGAGGCACTGATTGCTGCCTTGCAAGGCGTTCAGGTTCTCGTCGATGTACGGTCGCGCATGGCTATCCGTGTTCAAGGAATTGAAGATGCGAGCTGATGCTCTGCCTGACCTGGGTACCATCCCCCGGCGCGAATTCCTCTACAGCGACGACATGGCCGATGCCTGCGTCTTCCTGATGAACCTGCCGGACGAGAAATACCAGACCCTGCTGGGTAGCGACGAGGCGAAGACGGGCAGGTTTGAACCGCCGGTCGTGAATATCGGGGTGGGCGCCGACAATACCATCAAGGAACTGGCCGAGACGGTGAAGAGCGTGGTCGGCTATGCAGGCAAAATCGAATTTGATCCAACCAAACCCGATGGAACACCGAGGAAGTTGCTGAATATTCGGCGCCTAAAAAATCTGGGATGGCAGCCAATTACCTCATTGGAGATGGGCTTGACTCTGGCATATCAGATTTATAGGGGCATGGAGAACCAAATATGAAGGTCGTGATTCTGGCGGGTGGTCTCGGCACCCGTATTTCCGAAGAAACCCATCTCAAGCCAAAGCCGATGATCGAGATTGGCGGCAAGCCCATCCTGTGGCACATCATGAAGCTGTATTCAGCGCATGGTGTTCATGATTTCGTGATCTGTTGTGGCTACAAGGGCTACGTCATCAAGGAATACTTCGCCAACTATTTTCTGCACATGTCGGACGTCACATTCGACATGGAGCACAACAGGATGGAAGTCCATCAGCAAAAGGCCGAGCCATGGCGCGTGACACTGGTGGATACCGGTGAAGAGACGCTCACTGGAGGGCGGCTGAAACGGGTTGCGGAATACGTCCAGGACGAAGAAGCGTTTTGTTTCACCTACGGTGATGGGGTATCGGATGTGGATATTTCGCGCGAGATCGCCTTCCACAAGCAGCATGGCAAGCTGGCGACCGTTACCGCGGTTCAACCGCCCGGGCGCTATGGTGCCTTGCAAATGGAGGGCGACAGGGTGGCTGGCTTCACCGAGAAGCCACGGGGCGATGGCGGTCTCATCAATGGTGGATTCTTTGTGCTTTCGCCCAAGTGCATAAACCAGATCGCGGGCGACCAATCCAGTTGGGAAGGCGAGCCACTGACCCGGCTGGCGGCAGACGGGCAATTGATGGCGTTTGAACACGATGGTTTCTGGCAACCCATGGATACCCTGCGCGAAAAAAATCTGCTCGAAGACCTCTGGGCTACGGGCAAGGCACCCTGGAAAAAATGGCAATGAACCGGACATTCTGGCGCGGCAAGCGGGTTTTCCTGACCGGTCATACCGGTTTCAAGGGTGGCTGGCTCGCCCTGTGGCTGGCCGACATGGGGGCCGACGTCCATGGCTATGCGCTGACGCCGCCAACGCAACCCAATTTATTTACGGTTGCAAACCTGCCGGACTGCTTGGCCAGCAGCACAATTGCCGACATTCGCGACGCAGCCTCGCTCATGCAGGCCATGCAAGCGGCCCGGCCCGACATCGTGTTGCATCTGGCGGCGCAGCCGCTGGTGCGCTATTCCTATGTTGCGCCGGTTGAGACTTATGCCGTCAACGCCATGGGCACGGTCAATTTACTGGAAGCGGTGCGCCAGACGTCCAGCGTGAAGGTGGTGGTCAACGTCACCACCGACAAGTGCTACGAAAACCGGGAGTGGGTCTGGCCCTACCGTGAGAACGAAGCCATGGGTGGCTTCGACCCTTATTCCAGCAGCAAGGCCTGTTCCGAACTGGTGACGGCAGCCTATCGCCGCTCCTTTCTGGAAGCTGCTGGTATTAATCTGGCCAGTGCGCGCGCCGGCAACGTCATCGGTGGCGGCGACTGGGCTGACGATCGGCTGGTTCCCGATTTCCTGCGTGCGCTGGATGCAGGCCAGGTGCTTGCCATTCGCTCGCCGCTCGCCACTCGCCCCTGGCAGCATGTGCTCGAGCCACTGTCGGGTTATCTCATGCTGGCCGAAAGCCTTTTCACAAAAGGCCAGGATTTTGCCGAGGCGTGGAATTTCGGCCCCGAAGAGGCAGACGCCAAGCCAGTGCAGTGGATCGTCGAATATCTGTGCAGCCAGATACCCGATGCCGCCTGGCAATGTGATGCCGTGCCGCAACCGCATGAAGCCAACATGCTCAAGCTGGACAGTTCCAAGGCCAAGACCCAGCTTGGGTGGCGCCCACACTGGAACCTGCAAACCGCGCTGGGCATGACGCTGGCCTGGCATCAGGCCTGGAGGCAAAGTTCGGACATGGCCGCCTTCAGCATGCAACAAATTCAGGCATACGAGGCTGCGGCAAGCCAGGCATGAGCTCCCGTTTCGACATACTGGATACATCCCTTGCCGGTTTGCGAATCCTGCAGCGCAAACCCATTGGCGACAGCCGGGGGTATCTGGAGCGACTCTTCTGCGCTGACGAATTGCAGACGCTTGCCCCGGGCAGGCACATCGCTCAGATCAACCACACCTTGACGGCAATTTGCGGCACCGTGCGTGGCATGCATTTCCAGCGCCCGCCCCATGCCGAGATCAAGTTCGTGAGTTGCCTGCGCGGCGAAGTCTTTGATGTCGCCGTAGACCTGCGCGATAATTCGCCCACCTTTTTGCGCTGGCACGCCGAAGTGCTCAGCGCCGCCAATCACAAAACCCTCGTCATCCCGGAAGGCTTTGCCCACGGGTTTCAAACGCTTACCAACGACTGCGAAATGCTGTATTTCCATACTGCCGCCTACCAGCCTGGCGCCGAAGGCGGCCTGAATGCGCTGGACACCAGGTTGGCTATCCAGTGGCCGCTACCGGTTGTCGGGCTGTCCCCGCGCGATGCCGCGCATCCCCTGTTGGGCAATGACTTTACCGGAGTGTTGTCATGAAGTGCCGCCACTGCGGAACGGAACTCAAGCTGCCCCTGGTAGACCTGGGCAGTGCGCCGCCCTCCAACGCCTATCTCACAGAGCAGACCCTGCATGCGCCGGAAAAGTGGTTTCCGCTGCGCGTACTGGTGTGTGAGCTCTGCTGGCTAGCGCAAACCGAAGATTTTGCCCAGGCAAATGAACTGTTTGATGCCGAATACGCCTACTTCAGTGGGTTTTCCAGCAGTTGGCTTACACATTCAGAGCGTTATGTGGCCGACATGGTGGCACGCTTCGATCTGACCACCGACAGCCACGTCGTCGAAGTCGCCGCCAACGACGGCTACCTGCTGCAATACGTCAAGGCGCGCAACATCCCCTGCACCGGCGTGGAGCCCACCGCGAGCACCGCCGCTGCTGCGCGGGCCAAGGGCATCACGATTGTCGAGGACTTTTTTGGGGTGCGTCTGGCACAGGACCTGGTTGGCCAAGGCAAACAGGCCGATCTCACCGCCGCCAACAATGTGCTGGCCCATGTGCCCGATATCAACGACTTTGTGGCGGGATTTGCCAAAGTGCTCAAGCCGCAAGGTGTGTCCACCTTTGAGTTTCCCCACCTGCTCAAGTTGGTCGAGGAAAACCAGTTCGACACCATTTACCACGAGCACTTTTCCTACCTGTCGCTCACAGCAGTCAACCGTATCTTTTCTGCCAACGGCCTCGCTGTATTCGATGTGGAAGAGCATTCCACGCATGGCGGCAGCCTGCGCGTGTTTGCCCAGCGCGGTGATACCGGGCAGCAGCCGCGCAGCGCCCGGGTGGAAGCACTGCTCCAGCGCGAAGCGCAGGCAGGCATGCTCAGCGCCAGTTATTACACCGGCTTCCAGGCCAAGACCGATCAGGTCAAGAATGACTTTCTTGCTTTCTTGCTGGAAGCCAAGCGCCAGGGCAAAACCGTGGCCGCCTATGGCGCAGCGGCAAAAGGCAACACCCTGATGAACTACGCTGGCATCCGTCCCGACCTGATTCCATTCGTGGTGGACCGCAACCCGGCCAAGCAGGGCAAGTACATGCCGGGCAGTCGTATTCCAATTTTGGATGAGGAAAAGCTAAAGGATGCCAAGCCTGACTACGTGGTCATCCTGCCGTGGAATCTGAAGACGGAAGTCATGAACCAGCTTGCCTACATTGAAAATTGGGGTGGCAAGTTTGTCGTGGCTGTTCCTGCGCTTCAAGTTCTCGGTTGATCGCCGTCCCGCCAGCGCCGACTTTTACGCCATGAGAGTACTTCTGACCGGAGCGAGTGGATTCCTGGGACGATATGTCCTCAGCCAACTGATGCGACAGGGGTTCAATGTCGTCGTCGTTGGGCGTTCCCGTCCTGCAGTGCATGAAGGAGACTTCATCGAGGCTGATCTTCTGCAAAAGGATGATTGCGCAGCCGTCGTTCAGCGCGCCCGGGCGACCCACCTGATTCATCTGGCGTGGTATGCCGAGCATGGAATGTACTGGGCATCGCCCCTGAATCTTCGTTGGCTGGAGGCATCCGTTCACCTAGTTGAAGCCTTTTGCCTCGCCGGCGGACAAAAAGTCGTAGCGGCGGGTACCTGTGCCGAATACGATTGGTCATATGGTTATTGCCGAGAAGACACCACGCCCCTGGCACCGGCCAGCATGTATGGCACGGCGAAAGATGCAACTCGGCGCTTGGGCGCCGTAATTTGCAGCGCTCATCAGGTACCTTTCGCCTGGGGCCGGATTTTCTTGCCTTATGGCCAGGGCGAAGATAGTCGGCGTCTGATACCCTCCTTGATCGAGGTCTTCCAGGGAAGGCTGCCGCCCTTTGGCGTGAACGCTACCGCCTACCGGGATTTTCTGCACGCAGAGGATGTCGCACGGGGTTTCGTGAGCCTTCTCCTCTCCGATGCCGCAGGAAACTACAACATCTCGTCAGGACAACCCACACAGATCGCCGAAGTGGTTCGCCTGATTGCGAGCACCTTCGGTGGCGATCCTAACAACGTTCTCGATTTATCAACTGAGCGACCTGGCGAGCCGGAAATGCTGATCGGCGATAGCCGGAAACTGAAGGCTCTCGGATGGCGGCCTGTGTATTCGATCGCCAGTATTGCTGCTAGTCAGGATCGATGATACTGAATGAGCACAAGTTGATTCTTCGGCAGACGCTCGAACACACATGGCCTCACTAAGAAGGAACATCTTCGCCAATCTGGCGGGCGGCGCTTGGATCGCGGTTCTTACCCTTGCCATCACGCCGTTGCAGGTCAACCTGCTCGGCATGGAGGCCTATGGTGTGATTGGATTCATCGCGGTGCTACAAATCGCGATCGGCGTACTCGATCTGGGACTGTCCAGCACTATCACGCGGGAACTCGCAGGTGATCATTCATCCGATCGATGGCGAAGCCAGCCCCTGTTGCGTACGGCAATCACTTTTTATTGGGGGCTGGCGATCATTATCGGCATTATCCTCTTCACTTCCGCTGGCAGCATCGCTAGCGCCTGGTTCCACCCCAAATCGGTGGATATCGCTGAGTTGAAGCAAGCAATTCAGGTGGTTGCCATTTTTCTCGCGCTGCGTTGGCCGGTTGCGCTGTATTCTGGTGTGCTCGCTGGCGTGCAGCGCATGGACATATTGAACGTAGTTAAGGT
The DNA here is from genome assembly GCA_964580925.1 of uncultured Methyloversatilis sp. Classification (GTDB taxonomy): domain Bacteria; phylum Pseudomonadota; class Gammaproteobacteria; order Burkholderiales; family Rhodocyclaceae; genus Sulfuricystis. Next base: position 31,855 of record CAZOMI010000022.1, on the reverse strand, counting down.
CAGTGTTTTCTCGTTACGGCTGCTTGGGGGGATACTGGTGCTGTTAGCTTGGCGTGATTTAGGTGCTTTCCTGGCCTGGACCGCCTTCAGCGCGCTGGTTGAGGTTCTGATCTACGCGGTGGTCAGTCGCCAAATCGTGCCAGCCATGAATTGGCGACCGGGTTTTTCGCTGCCCGCACTGCGCGCGGTTTGGGGGTTTTCTCTCAGTATGAGTGCTCTTGCCGTGTTGGCTATGGGGATCACTCAGATCGATCGGTTGCTGATCAGCAAGATGCTCCCGCTCGTGGATCTCGGTTATTACTCGTTGGCCTATCACGCAGCCACCGCTATTTCTCTGATCCTCTCGGCGATCAGTAGCGCGATGATGCCGTCGTTCGCGGCTGCCCATGGTGCTGATGCTTGGGAGACGCTGCTCCGGCGGTACGACAACGCCAATCGGCTGACGCTGTTTGCCACCGGGTTTGTGCTATTTCCCCTCCTTTTCTTCGGCGAACCCATATTGGCGGTCTGGGTGAACCCGGACGCTGCGGCCGGCGCCTGGCGCTCCTTGGCCCTGCTCGCCGGAGGGTTCTGGATGGGTGCGGCGGTCTCCAATGCCTTCACTGTGGCGGTTGCTTGCCGACAAGTGGGTTTGATTCTCAAAATTAGCGCTCTGAGTGCTGCGTTCTACGTCTTTGTTCTGTATTGGATGATCGGGGTTTGGGGCATCGAAGGGGCCGGCGGCGCCTGGTTACTGCTGAACACGATCTACGTGTTGGTAGTCGTGCCGATGGTGCATCGGGCGATCCTGAACATCCCGACCATGCCCTGGTTTTCCGGCATGTTACTGCCATTCGCATTGCTCGGTGGCACGATATTCGGACTCTCGCGGCTGTTTGTAAGCCGTTGGTCGTCTGATTCATTAATTGAGATTTTTGGGCTCATTCCCGCTGTTCTTGTCTATGGTGGAATCGGTTATTTTCTCCTCGGTGCGGGGATCCGCGCCGAATTCATCCACATGTACCGACGGGTGTCCAGAGCTCAACAAGCCACATCATGAAACAAACATACCAGGCACTTGGTTGTGCCGGAAACAAGACTGACTGGTTTTGTGTGGAAAACAGAAGCCGCAGGATTGGCACAAGCGAGTTCTGCGCCCCACGCATCATCAGCGTGTACATGCGGGACCTACAGGGCAATAAAGATTGGCCATGAAAAATACTATTCTTTTTCGAAAAGCGTGCAACGCATTGGAATTCGGCAAAGACATACTGCGTGGTCGCAGCAGCGCCGTATACGCACATCCGATGGATGGAGTATGTGTGCAAGCCGATTTCGTCAGTGACATTAAACCGACCACACTGGATGTTGCGATTTGTAAGCGATTGCTAAGTGCTTACTTACGCGCAGTTGAAGACCGAACCAGATACTACGGCACCCCAAACGAAGATATCTGGACAGCTATCGCAAGACGTCAGCGCACTTTGTTCGAGGTGCTGGATGGTAATGATCCAGCTCAATTAGCCGCATATTTATGCAACATGAGTCGACATGACGCAACGCACGGAACTGTCCAAGGTGAATCGGAATATCGACACCTCAAAAGAAGCGCCAGGTACCGTACTTATATTGCACGCATGGCCAAAGACAAGCTTGTTTCGCTTGCCGAAGCCGTAGGCGCAATCCCCTGTGAAAACCCAGAGCAGGGTAGTTGGGGGCGGAACAGTCTTATTTGTGAAGCGGTACTAGCCAAGAAGATAGAAGGCGCTATCGGAATTGGCATTGTTCCCCCTGATATCGATGGTGGCTTATTCAAGATCGGGCTCGACCCTTATCGTTTTGGTGAGCGTGACTGCAACGCGATTTATACCGCGTGGCTCATGCGCGGATTGCTTCCCAAGGGGAAATCCGTTTCTGTATGCGAAATCGGTGGTGGAGTCGGTCGTGTTGCGTACTGGGCAACTCGATTAGGTATAGATAGATATACCTTGCTTGACCTGCCGCACGTAAATGTTCTACAAGGATTCTATTTGCTTAAAGCATTGCCTGATGTGAACATATGCCTTTATGGTGAGACATTGGACTATACGACTATGGATACTTCGATTCACGTGATGCCGGGTTATGCCTGCAGGGATGTTGGTCGGCATAAATCTATTGATCTCGTGCTCAATCAGGATTCATTCCCGGAGATCCATGCTGACATTGTTGTCGACTATTTAGCCTGGATACAGGTAGCTACAAATTTGTTTTTATCAATCAATCATGAAAGCCAACCAAACGCAGGGAACGGAACATTACAGAACAACGTCCCAGATCTGATTACCCGAGTGGGCGGCTTCAGTCGTGAGGCGCGTCATCCGTATTGGTTGCGGAAGGGTTACGTCACAGAACTATACCGTGCCACAGGATAATGTTGCTGCACGATATGCGATAAGGATAATCTCACGTCACCCCTAGAAAGATGCGTTCCTTCGGTCCTTGCTATAGGGATACATTGAGTACCCGCTTCATCGCCATAAGCCGCTGACATTAAAACGTTGGCACTCAAAGTGCCGCATGAGCTTTGCAATGTCCATCAACTCTTTCATCGCCGTTTTTTCGCTCTTCAGGTCTAAATTCGAAAAGTGTTTATGGCGAGCCTTTTACGGAAACGTTTATTTCAATGACCGACCTCTGCCTAAAAAACTATCAAATTCAAGAGCCCAACGCCGAGAAGTTATTCCATTACATAATGGATGCGATGATGGCCGAGCTGGAAAAGGATGGACGCTTTCTACCATCTAAGTTCTGGCGGGATATAAACGCAAAAAATCTCGACATGATCACGTCAGAAGGCTTGAACAACTTCAAGCGCACCGTCTCACAAAACTACTACAATTGGCTGATCACGCGAATACGTGATCCACAATTCAGAAAAGCGCTTGTTTACTGGTTGCTGCACCCGAGCCTCAAGCCTTTCAGGGCGGAAATCGAGAGTGTCATATGCCTGCGCTTCACAACCCAGGCCGATGTTGTGGTGCTCAGTGCTCTTCAACGCTTGAAGTACAAAATCTTTGTAACTCTTGTATGGGAGCAAATGCTCAAACATGACAAATATGGTTTTTCAAATACCCTTAGTGAGCCGGAGATTGGGAACCCCATAAAAATTTGGCAGGGCAAAAAACTGATCACACAGGATCTTGCAAATTCCATCTTGGAATGCAACGTCATTGCCGATACTCTGAAGGATAAAAAAAGACCAAGGATTGCAGAGGTCGGGGCTGGTTCGGGTCGTCTGGCACACGTCTATACCAGTACACAGCAAGGAACCTATTTCATTTTTGATATTCCTCCGGCGCTCATGGTGTCGCAGTGGTATCTATCGAAGGTATTTCCGAACAAAAGAATATTTCTTTTCCGGCCCTTCGATAATTTTGAAGATGTACGTCAAGAGCTCGATTCCTGTGATATTGCCTTTTTCACAGCCAATCAGATGACATTGTTTCCAGAAAAGTACTTCGATTTAATTTTATCGATCAGCACACTTCCGGAAATGCGCCAAGATCAAGTGTCCCTCTATCTTTACCTGTTCGGTCAGTTATCCTCTGGATACATATATCTTAAACAGTGGATTAGCTGGAAAAACCCACTCGATGGAACTGATATCAAAATTGAGGACTATTTGATGGGTGACTCCTGGGCTCTGGTTTTGGATCGAATCGATCCAATCAATCCACGATTCTTTAACCGAGTTTGGCAAGAGAAAAATAGCAAAATTGGAACGTGATTGGCTTGTTTCACGTAAATGACGGAAATCTCCTATTCGCGCGAGCGAACCACACCATGATAAAAACTCACCACACACCTGGTTGCGACGGAAACGAGACTGATTGGTTTCATGTAGATGACCGCAACCGCCGTATTGGCACGAGCGAATTCCGTTATTTGCGTTGCGAACGTTGTGGATTGATACGCCTTGACAATGTGCCGACCAACTTGGATGACTATTATCCCAACGACTACTATGAGTTGCCGACGCTAAACCAACTCGCGGCAATCGCCGCGGCTGATCCTTTCAAGATCGAAACGATCCAACGCTTCATTCTAGGGGGCCGGCTACTGGAAATCGGCCCGGCTTACGGCACTTTCGCCTTCCAGGCTAAGCAGGCTGGATTCCAGGTGGATGTGATCGAGATGGACGCGCGTTGCTGCGACTACCTGAACCGGGTCATTGGCATCAATGCCCTGTGCAGTGCAACGCCACACGAGGCAATCTCTGCCTTGGGTGCTCATGATGTTATCGCGCTATGGCACGTCATCGAGCACTTGCCGGACCCATGGGCGCTACTCAGTGCGGCGGCGAACAATTTGGCACCGGGCGGCATTCTTGTCCTCGCGGCACCAAACACGGTTGCTTGGCAATTTCACGTAATGGGCAAAGAGTGGCCCCACCTAGACGCACCCCGTCACCTATATCTGCTACCGGCACAAACCCTTACGGAATATGCACAAAAGCTGGGCCTCGAACGCCTTCATTTCACGACAACAGACAGTGACGCAAAACGCTGGAACCGCTTTGGTTGGCAAAGACTGCTTATGAACAACGTGCGCGGAAGATGGTTGCAGCGTACAGCTTTTGTGGTGGGTTACGCTCTGAGCATTATTCTGGCGCCTTTTGAATCGTCTGACCCCAAAGGAAGCGCTTACACACTGGTATTTCGAAAGCCGGCCAAATGAGATTTTCCGTTCTGTTACCCACACGCAATGGTGGCAATTTTCTAGAAAACTGTATCCGCTCTATCCTTGAGCAGGACTACAACGATTTCGAACTGGTCATTTCCGACAATGCCAACACCGACGCCACGCCGAGCATTGTTCGCGAATTTTCGGGCGACCCACGGCTGAAGGTTATTCGCCAGACCACGCTGATCCCTGTGTCGGAAAACTGGACTGCCGCCATACAAGCATCCGGCGGGGATTATGTCCTGATGATGGGCGACGATGACTATCTGTTGCCGGGTGCCTTACGGCGGTTTGATGAGGTGCTAGCGCGGCACGGAGAGCCGGACTGCGTACTCTACAATGGCTACTCCTACGTCTCGCCCAATGCCATCTCCGACAACGCTGCCAGTTACTGGGCGCAGGAGCATTATCATTACGGCCCCGATTTTGGTGAGGAAGCTGTACTTGAGCGAACCCACCGCCTTGGCATCGTGAGCGACATGTTCCGCTTTCGGCAGCGCATCCCGCTCAATATGCAGACCATGCTCTTCGCGCGTCGAGCCTTTGAGAAGGAGGGGGGTAGTGTTTTTCGGGCGCCGTTCCCCGACCATTACCTACTCAATGCTCTGCTGATCGCCGCTGATAAGTGGATTTTCCTGCCGGAGCGACTAGTCGTCGTCGGTGTCTCGCCCAAGTCCTTCGGCCACTATTTCTACAGTCAAAACGCGGGAGCTGGCCTCGCCTACTTGGGCATCAGCACGCACTTCCCGGGAGCGTTACCGGGAAGCGAATTGCTCAACGGCATGTGCGCTTGGTTGCTCGACCTCAAGGCTTGCTATCCGGCGGAGTTAGAAGGTATCGAGATTGATCAGCCTGGTTATGTCCGGCGCCAGGTTTATTCATGGCTGCTACAGCACCGCTACGGTGGCATCAGCACAGGGGAACTTGTGTCTCGTTTCGCAAGCCTCTCCATCGGTAATTGGGCTCGTCTCTTGGCGACAGTTATTGATGGTGAAAGTTGGCGGCGTCTCGGCCGATTGTTGCTGCACAGGCGCAAGAGCCAAGCCGAAACGCTCTGGCACGGTCTGATGCCGCTCCCAGAAATTTCCAATATCCGGGAATTCGCGGGATGGCTGCAACGGCAAACGGACGGCCGCTGATGAACGGGGAACCCCCACGCATCGGCTATGTTCCTTATACCGATACGCTGGAGCGGCCAGGCGACCGGCGCCGGTTCGTTGCTTATGCAAAGGCACGCAATCTAGCCTTTGAACTCGCACGCCCGGAGGAGCGCTACGACCTGGTGATACTGAGCGAGTTGGCTGATATCAGCGTGTGGTGTGACTACCCGCACGGCAAGGTGGTGTATGACCTGATCGACTCGTACCTTGCGATCCCGCGAACTAATGTCAAGCAGTGGCTACGGGGCGCAGTATGGTATGTACTCGGGCGTCATCGCCGACTGCGGTTCGATCATTGGGCGGCAATCCAGGATATGTGTCGTCGTGCCGACGCTGTGGTTTGCACGACAGAGGAACAGTGGGGCGACATCCAGCGCTACTGTTCGAACGTACACATCGTTCTCGATGTACACAGTTCGGTCGTCCATAAAGTGAAGGAAGACTACCGTTGCGGCGAGCCTTTCAATCTGGTATGGGAAGGGCTACCGAGCAACATCACGCAACTGAAACAGATTCGAGATGTGCTGCGGGATATAAATAAGCGACGCCCCTTGGTGCTCCACATAGTTACCGACCCGGACCAACCGCGTTTGCTTGGCAACTTTGGCCGGGTGAATAGCCTCGATTTGGCGCGTGCGGTGTTTGACTCAGTGCAGTACCACCCATGGGATGAAGCGACGTGCTCAGAATCCATACGGAATTGCGACCTTGCTGTGATTCCTATCGACCTCTCCGATCCGTTCGTAACTGGAAAACCTGAAAACAAGTTACTGCTGTTGTGGCGCATGGGGATGCCTGTGGTGACCTCCGCTACACCTGCCTACCTGCGGGCGTTGCGCGATACGGGTCTGGAAGGCTTGGCATGCCGGGATCAGAGGGAATGGCTTGTCGCATTGGAACGCATCATCGGGGACGAGTCCCTTCGTCGTGAAGCGGGCATGCGCGGGCGTGAGCTTGCTGAAACACGTTTCGGTAAAGAAGTCATGCTGGCGCATTGGGACGCAGTATTTGCCTCCCTTGATTTCCATTTCGGCGCTGGAGTATCCCCTTCATGTGCGGTGTGACAGGCTACTGGCAAGTTACCGGCCACTCGGCCGAGGCGGCCGAAGCGATTGTGGGGGCAATGGCACAGCAAATCGTCTATCGCGGTCCGGACGATTCCGGTGTGTGGGTGGACGAAGCGGCGGGTGTCGCTCTGGCCCACCGCCGATTAGCCATTCTCGATCTCTCGCCCGCCGGGCATCAGCCGATGCTGTCGGCGGGTGGCCGTCTTGTGGTCGCCTTTAACGGCGAGATTTACAACCACCTGGAATTGCGTGAAGAACTGGCAGGCCAAGTCTGGCGTGGCCATTCGGACACGGAAACCCTGCTGGCCGCGTTCGAGTGTTGGGGTATTGAAACCACATTGAAGAAGTGCGTGGGAATGTTCGCGATTGCGCTGTGGGATCGCGAAGCGCGTGTGCTGACGTTGGCGCGCGACCGTCTGGGCGAGAAGCCGCTGTATTATGGCTGTCAGGGCGAGACCTTGCTGTTCGGCTCGGAACTCAAGGCGCTCAAAGCGCATCCGGCGTTTGGTGCAGAAATCGACCGCGATGCGCTGGCGCTGTTCTTGCGCCACAACGCCGTTCCCGCCCCGTACTCGATTTATCGGGGCATTCATAAACTGCCGCCCGGCACTTTCTTGCAGATTCAGGCCGGGCAGACGGATGCACAGCCGGTGGCCTACTGGTCGGCGCGGTCCATAGCTGAGATAGGTCAGCGCAATCCGTTTCGCGGCAGCGATGCGCAAGCGGCGACGGAACTGGAACGCCTGCTCGGTCAGGCGGTGGGCGGGCAAATGGTGGCGGATGTGCCGCTGGGCGCTTTTCTGTCCGGCGGCATCGATTCCACCACCATCGTGGCGCTGATGCAGGCGCAAAGCGCCCGCCCAGTCCAAACCTTCACCATCGGTTTTAACGAGGCGGGCTACAACGAGGCCGTGCACGCCCACGCGGTGGCGCGCCACCTGGGCACCGAACACACCGAGCTCTATGTCACACCGCAGGACGCGATGGACGTGATCCCAAACTTGTCGGCAATTTACGATGAGCCTTTCGCCGATTCGTCGCAGATTCCAACCTGTCTGGTTTCGCGCCTGGCGCGCCACCACGTGACGGTTAGTTTGTCCGGTGATGGCGGCGACGAATTATTCGGTGGTTACAACCGATATTTCTGGGCGCGCAATCTGTGGCGCAAGTTCGGCTGGATGCCGCGCCCGCTGCGCGCTGCATTGGCAGGTGTGCTGACCACGGTGCCCCCCGCCGCGTGGAACACGGCTTTTCAGAAGCTGGGCCAGTGGCTCCCGGCCAGGCTGCGTTATGCCAATCCGGGCGACAAACTGCACAAGGCGGCCGAAATTCTGGCAGTGCGCTCGCCCGAGGAGATTTATCTGGGGCTGGTGTCGCACTGGAAACATCCCGCGCAATTGGTACGAGGCAGCCACGAGCCGCCAACATTACTTACTGATCCCTCTCGCCAGGCAGATTTGCCCGATTTCGAGCAACGCATGATGTATCTGGATACTGTGACCTATCTACCCGACGACATTCTCACCAAAGTGGACCGGGCGGCCATGGCCGTAAGTCTGGAAACCCGGGTGCCATTGCTTGACCACCGGGTGGTGGAATTCGCCTGGACCTTGCCGCTGGACATGAAAATCCGCCACGGTCAGGGCAAATGGCTGTTGCGTCAGGTGCTCTATCGTCATGTGCCGCAGTCGCTGATGGAGCGCCCCAAGATGGGTTTCGGCGTACCGATCGACCAGTGGCTGCGCGGCCCGCTCAAACCCTGGGCGGCCGCACTCATTGAACCTGCACGGCTGACGCGCGAGGGCATATTCGACCCCGCGCCGATACAGCGTAAATGGCTTGAACACCAGGCTGGTGCGCGCAACTGGTCGTATTATTTGTGGGATGTGCTGATGTTTCAGGCATGGAGGGAGAACGATGCGACATGAGGGTGAATGGTCGCGGGTAAGCCATGCAATGACTGCACCGAAGGTTTTTTGGGGTACGTTCTTTTACGTTTTATTGGCGGGTCTGCTGTTGCAGAAAGTCGTTTTGCCATTGACACCATGGTACGCGGGTCACGGCCTGCTGGCGGGGGGTGACTGGGTGGGGTTTCATGCTGCTGCCGATCAGTTGGCTGCCCTGATTGAAGAAAGCGGCTGGGTACATTGGGAACTGCGACCGGAAGGGAATGCCCCCATCGGCATTGCTGCGGCGCTTTACGCGCTTACCGGCATTCATGAGTTGTGGGTCGTATTGCCAGTTAATGCGGCCCTTTATGCCATGGCTGCGGTGTTGCTGTGGCATGGTATGCGGATGCTGACCCACAACCCGGCGATTGCCCTCGCAGCGCTATTGCCGATGTTTCTCTTCCCCTCGACGGCGATAATCTGGGGGCAGATTCACAAGGATGTCTGGGTGCTTGCCGGCGCGCTGGGACTCGTGTGGGGGTTGGTGCGCCTTGGGCAGGGCGCATCGCTGAAAACCTGTGTGGCACTCATCGTGCTGGCAGGTGTGTGCACCTTACTCATTTGGGTGATGCGTCCCTACGCGAACGCGATATATTTTGCGGCGAGTGCGGTCGGCGTTGCCGTACTGGCCATACTAATGCGGCCGCGTGGCGTTATTTGGTGGCTTGCGGCAGGATGTTTTTTATTGGCACAGACGGCTGTCATCATTTTCCTTGCACAGGCACAGGCACAGGCACAGGCACAGGCACAGGCACAGGCACAGGCACAGGCACAGG